>JAGBPZ010000120.1 GCA_017633115.1 Erysipelotrichaceae bacterium
AGCAACTTTGGCAACAACACCAAGGTCATGAGTGATATAGATAACTGAGATGTTTTTCTTCTTTTGCAGATCCTGAATAAGTTCAAGGATTTTAGCCTGAATGGTAACATCAAGTGCAGTTGTTGGTTCATCACAAATAAGTACGTATGGATCACATGAAAGCGCGATAGCGATAACGACACGCTGTCTCATACCACCAGATAACTGGTGAGGATAGTTTTTCATACGTGCTTCAGCATTAGTGATACCAACTTCTTCAAGTAATGATAAGGCACGCTTGTAAGCTTCTTCCTTGGATGTACCATAGTGATACATCATAGGTTCCATGACCTGACGGCCAATTGTCATTGTTGGGTTGAGTGATGTCATTGGATCCTGGAAAACCATGGCAATCTTACGACCACGGATTTCTTTCTGAATCTGTGCTTCAGTCATCTGTACGATATCGACTGTACCAGTATCAGCTGGGTTGTCAGGATCTTGCCACCAGTATTCAATAGAACCAGAGTCGATATGACCGTTCTTAGCAAGAATACCCATGATAGCTTTAGTCGTAACAGATTTACCAGAACCAGATTCACCAACGATAGCGATTGTTTCCCCCTGATATAAATCTAGATCAACACCACGGATGGCTGTATAGCTTTTTCCGCCTGTCTTGAAAGAGATATTTAAATCTCTGATCTTTAAAATTCTTTGTCTGTCTGCCATGGTTACATCTCCTTCATTGTAGGGTCAAGAGCATCACGTAAACCATCACCAAACAGGTTGAAGCAAAGCATCAAAATGGCTAATACGATTGCTGGAATAACCATCATATATGGATAAGCCAGGAACTGTGCGAAACCATCGTTGATCAAAGTACCTAATGAGGCATTAGGAACTGTTAAACCTAAACCAACGAATGCCAGATATGCTTCATAGAAAATTGCGTTTGGAATTGTCATCATTGACATGATGATCAACTGCGAGAAGATATTAGGAAGAATTTCCTTGAAGATAATGAACATATGACCAGCACCTAATGTACGAGATGCCAATACATATTCTTCTTCCTTTACCTTTAAGACCTGGGCACGAGTGATACGTGACATCGGGATCCATTCAGTGAAAATCAAGGCAATAATAACGGTATAAAGTGAAGGTTTCATGACAGTCAATAAGATTGTCAAAACAACTAATGTAGGGATAGAGTTAATGATTTCCTGAATACGCTGCAGGATTTCATCAATGAAACCACCAAAATAACCAGAAATCAAACCGTAAGTCATACCGACAACAACGTCAATGATAACGGCTACTAAGGCGATAATTAAAGAAATACGAGTGCCCCACCATGTTCTAACGAACAGGTCACGGCCAAATTTGTCAGTACCGAACCAGTGCACAGCACTTGGTTTTAAAGCTGCCATTGAAGAGTCGATAGTGTCGTAACTCCAACGTGAAACCATTGGTACGAAAATAGCCAGTAAAGCAATGATACCAATCATAACGATACCAATGACGGCACCTTTGTTTTCTGCAAAACGTTCTATAACGTCTTTCCAGAGTGGTTTAGAAGGCAGAACTTCATCGATCATGATATTTTGTTTATCACCGACTAGTTCAAAATCATCAGGTAAGAATTCCATTTCATCCATGATTATTTATCCCCCTTTCCCAATCTGATACGTGGGTCGATAATGCCATAAGATACGTCAATGACAAGCATCATCATGATATACATGAATGCATATAAGAATGAACATGCCATGATAATGTTGTAGTCGTTAGCGTGGATACTGTTAATCAACAATTTACCTAAGCCTGGAACAGAACAGATCTGTTCAACAACCATTGTACCTGTCATCAGGTTGACAAGGATTGGACCTAAGATTGTGATAACTGGAATTAACGCGTTTCTTAAAGCATGACGCCAGATGACCGTACGACGGTCTAACCCTTTTGCCTGCGCCAATGTGATATATTCACTGCCTAATACAGAAATCATTTCCGTACGAGTGAAACGAGCTACATTGGCAATAACGCTAAGTGATAGAGCGATGACCGGTAATATTGATGAATAAACCGGCGAGTCGAGCTTATACATTGTTGGCAGGATCTGCAGGTTAACCCCAAATAAGATCAGCATCAACAAGGCAAAGACAAATGATGGAATAGAAACACCAAGAACGGATATGACTGTCGCAATCGTATCCCAGACTGTATTTCTATTCAAAGCAGCAACGATACCCAAAAGCATGCCTAAAATTGTACCTAAGATTGTAGCCGCAAGACCATAAGCAAAGGAAATTTTAGCTGCATTCCAGACCAGACTGGATACTTTAACATCCTTATAAAGGTTATAAGAAATACCGAAGTCCCCAGATAACATATTCTTTAAATATGTCAGGTACTGAATGTAGACAGGCTGATCAAGCCCGTACTTAGCTTTCATGGTTTCAATCTGCTGCATGGATAATTTTTCTGAGTTAAATGGTGAACCAGGCATCAGTCTTGTCATCAAGAACAATACAGTTGTGATAACCAGCAAAGTCACAGCTGAGACTAATAGACGTTTACCGATATACTTTAACATCGATTTATCCATTTAGATTTTCCCCCTTCTTTAATATTAAGAAAAACACATTATAGCAAGAGCTATAATGTGTTTACTTACTATGAATTTTTTTGACTATTTAGTTTCTGCAGTCTTTGTAACATAAGTGAATGTTAGTGGAACACCGAATGACTTAGTTACTAGACCTTTAACACTTGTCTGTAATAGACCACAACCAGCTTTTTCAAATACTGGGATTGTGTCGTAGTCAGCTAATAATACTTCTTCAGCTTCAATCATCTTGTCGAAACGTTTATCCATATCTTCTTCTTTAGATACCTGTTTCATTAATTTGTCATAAGCTGCGCTGTCATATTTACCATAGTTCTGAGCGTTGCCAGAAATACGTAATGTTAAGTAAGTAGTTGCATCTGGATAGTCAGGACCCCAACGAGTACAAGCGATATCGAAATCACCATTCTTTTCACGGTTGTAGATTCTATCCTGTTTAGTAGTACCAGCAACTTCAATGTTAACGCCTTTTAACTTAGACCAAACACCCTGTAAGTATTCAGCATAGATATCCATTGGAGAATAGTCAGTGTCATAGATTAAACCTAAAGTGACGCTGTCTTTACCTAATTCCTTAAGACCTTTGTCGATTGCTTCCTGAGCTGCAGTTAAATCAAAAGTAGTATATTTGCCAGTAGCTTTAGAAGTTTTACGGAATTCTTTAGCACCATTGTAAGATAAACCAGTTGGTACGAAACCAGTAGCTGGGATTGAACCATCTTTTAAGACGTTGTTGCAGATGTCTTCTCTGTCGATTGCAAGAGATAAACCTTTACGGATATTAAGGTTCTGTAAATCTTCATTCTTCATGTTTAATTCAAGGTAATATAAGTAACCTTCTGAGAATGATAAGTAGCTGTCAGTATCTTTATATTTATCAACGATTGATGAAGTGATGATTGTGAAGTCTAATTCATCAGTGTCGAAGTTAGATGCTGCAGACTGTGGATCCATAGCTAATTCCATAACGAAATGATCCATAGCAACTTTGTCAGCGTTGAAGTAGTTTTCGTTCTTTTCGAATTCCATAGTTTTTGACTTAGTCCAAGATGTTAATTTGTAAGCACCGTTTGATAATAAGTGTTCAGCATCTTTACCATAGTCTTCACCACATTCAGTAACGAATTTTTCATTCTGAGGATAGAAGCATGGGAATGACATTAAGTCATAGAAGTAAGGAGTCTTTGTAGTTAACTTAACCTGTAAAGTCTTGTCATCGATAGCTTTAACTCCAAGACCATCAAGGATTTCGTCAGTTAATTCACCATTGTCAGTAGCTGCGACTGCTTCTGCACCACCAACGATGTGAGCAGCGTCATCACCGAACATATAGTAATAAAGACCAGTGACTTTGAATGCACGTTTCCAAGCGAATACGAAGTCATTTGCAGTTACAGGATCACCATTGTCCCATTTTGCATCTTCTCTTAATTTAAATGTGTAAGTTTTACCATCTTTACTTACTGCATAACTCTTAGCTACACCATTAACGATTTTACCGTTTTCATCGTTCATAGTTAAGCCTTCCTGCTGTAAGTGGATGGCGTTGAATGACATACCTTCATCAATGTAAGCAGAGTCCATTGATACGACGTCACCTTCAGAACCAAATCTAAAAGTAGTAGCTGCATCATATTTAGATTTTGAAGAGCCACTGCTTCCACATCCGGCCATCATTGCTAATGCAAGTAACATGCTAGCAATTTTTTTCCAAGCTTTCATACTTTCCCTCCATGTGAAACCAACGTTTCTTTTTTTAATATAGTCTTTATTATATGCTTTGACCCAAAGAGTGTCAATAAAGCTTTCTGTTTGATGATTGATTTTTTAGTTTAAATACAAAAAAGATTAAAAAAAATAGGTTTTAAAAAAAACTTTGCGAAAAGAAAAAATAACACCCTTATTAAGCTGAAATATAAAGTGTAATCATAACTATTCATTTTCTTATCTCTATTTAATCAATGAACTGCATCTATTATTTTGTGATTTAATTCGTTCTTTGTTATAATGATTTGGAAATGGAGTGATGATTAATGTTCAAAAATGAAAACAGACATTATCTGATGCTTGGCATCACTGGTGTATGTACGATAATTGTCTCAATTGCTTTTTTCTTTATTGTATTTCGTGCCCAACACATCGGTGATTTCATCAACTTTTTGACAAAAATATTAATGCCGTTTGTTTATGGTGGCGTATTTGCTTACCTGCTGACACCGCTTTGCCGCTATTTAGAAAAAATACTAAGCAAAATCACAAAAAAAGGCGCTGGTGCCCTGGCTATTCTGTTATCAATCGTCATCGGAATTGTACTTGTATTAGCCATCACTGGTTTAATTATTCCCCAGACTATCAATGCAGTCATCAAATTGTCTAATACGCTGCCAGTACAATTACGTGATGCCAATAGACAAATCAATGCCATTCTTGCCAGTCACCCAACTCTACAAACTAACTGGCGTGCTTTCTGGAAAGAATTTGAAACCTTCATGAATGAATGGATCAACACTAATATCATCTCTCAACGAGAATCAATCATTGCTGCCATTATTGAACATCTTTCAATATTTGCCAACACCATTAAGAATTCTTTCCTTGGCGTTATCATCGCTGCTTACATGCTCAGCAATCGCAAGCAGTTTGCTTCTCAATCTAAACTCATTCTTTACAGCATTTTTAATGACCGCTGGGCTCAGTTCATTGAAGAAGAAATCAAATTCACAGATAAAGTTTTCAATGGTTTCTTTATGGGTAAATTGATTGATTCCACTATTATGGGAATTCTTTGTTACATTGGTTGTCGCTTGATGGGCTTTGAAGCGTCATTACTGGTGGCACTGATCGTTGGCATTACCAATATGATCCCTTTCTTTGGACCATACTTTGGTGCGATTCCAAGTGCTTTGATTCTCTTGCTTGAATCACCTACTCATTGCCTCTATTTCATTATCTTTATCATTGTTCTCCAGCAAATCGATGGCAACATCCTTGGTCCGATGATCCTTGGTGATACTACTGGATTATCTGGCTTCTGGGTCTTATTCTCAATCCTGCTCTTTGGCGGGTTATGGGGCCTGGTTGGTATGATTGTGGGTATTCCAGTATTTGCAGTTATTTATGATATCATCCGCAAGATTACTTATGCTGGTCTTAGCAGGCATGATAAAACTGCCATGATTGAGGCTTATAATAAAGAATATCATTCCTAAAAAATTAAGCTGCCTGGTTTTCCAGACAGCTTTTTTTTGTGCATAAGAAAAGCCCGTTTCAGCCTTTAACGGGTATTGAGGAATCAAGGCTTACTCAGGGCTTATCCTATTCAATAGGAGGTATGAGATGAGGAAATGAATGAAAACTATTTAACCTTAACAGTGACAGTCAATGTCTGCTCACCAGCTTCGTAATTATCATTACCTGCTGCTGTAACTGTGACTTTGATCTTATAAGTACCTTTCTTAGTTTTCTTCTTAACAGTGACTTTACCAGTAGTAGCACTGATTGTCAGTTTCTTAGATCCGCTTACTTTCTTATAAGTAACTTCACCTTCAGCATTTTCAACTGTAATTGGAGAAACACTCTGTTTTGCTTTCTTAACTTTCTTATACTTAACTGTCTTAGTTTTTGCAGTTGCAGTCATTGGATTAGGAGCTTTAGTGATTGCGAAAGTCTTAGTGACTTTACCTGCATAGTTGCCTAAACCTTTGATTGTTACTGTTGCTTTGCCAACATTGACATTGTCTTCATAAGTGACTTCGTAATCAGTGCCTTCAACTAATTCAACACCATCATCAGTCACTTTTACAGTCTGTTTCTGTTCTTCACCATTATAAACTTTGTCTTCGAAATCTGCGATTTCAGTTTCTGTTTCAAGGTTATTGACGATCTTGAATTCAGCTGTGATCTTACCACTGTAGTTACCGATACCAGTGACGATAACTTGTGCTGTACCTTTATGTTTATTGTTCTTATAAACAACTGTGTAGTCAACACCTGGTAACAGGTCATCATCTTCAGTAGTGACTTTGATTCTTGGTTTGACATATTTGCCAGTGTATGGCTGATTTGGAATCTCAGCGATAGTCGCATTGTCGAGACTGCCGGAAACAGTAACTTCGATGTCATCAGTGTATTTAGTTTCTCTGACAAATGGACCCATTGCGACTTTAACTGTATAAGTTGCAGTGACAGTCTGTGTACCAATTGTACTTGAATCGAATCCAGTGTATTCAACTTCGCTGCTGACATCTTTTTCACCAGTGACTGAATAGATTGCTTTTGTCTGTAAGTCTAATTCATCGCCAACTTTGTATTCAGTCTTACCAGATACTTCAATACCAGTGATAGCATCAGTACCGCTGACACCGATTGTTGATGCGAGACCCATCTGTAATCTCATCATCAGATTTTCTTTAGTATCCTTATTATAAGTGCTGTCATACTGTTCAGCAGCTGAATAACCAATCTGACCAATCAATTCAACAGCTTTTGTATTTGTTGCAACAGCATATCTTTGAGCAACGCCCTTGAAGATGACATTACCACGTCTGACATGATAGTCACTTGATACAATAGTCATTGTCTTAACGCCTTCAGCAATGATTTCAGGCATTGAATATAAACCATTTTCAACAGTGTTAGAAGCTTTGTCTTCAGTGAAGATACGATCAGCTTCAACTTCACCAGTCTGTAAGATATAGGCTTTCATAACCATACCTTCAGTAATATTAGTATCAGATTTGCTTGTGCCACCACCTGTACAGAATAACAGTGAATTTGGATAAGCTTTCATTAATCTGATCAGAACATCACAACGACCAACAAGTTCGTCTTTCATGAATGGTTCCATGTATTCCCACTTGTAGTTGCCATCTTCATCAAACTTATCTTCTTCTTTCCATTCACTGACATCAGGAGTAGCAAGACCGAAGCCTAAACCGATAAAGGCATGATTTTCAGTTGGTAAGTCAGTTGGAATATCAGTTGTATCATCATAACCACTTGCTTTTGGTCCTGATGCTTTAGTGTTAACAGCTAAGAGTGATGTAACTTCAGTTTCATCAACCCAGATTGCATAGTTGATAATATCAGCTGCAACTTCATATTCTTCATCAGTGCATTTTTCTTTTAATAAAGCAAGCTGTTCTAAAGCAGAGTCTTTATCACCTTCACTCAGATAATAAATAGCGGCATTCATATAAGTAGCTGCATCAGTACCAGCTGTGTAAAGGTTTGGAGGTAAGACGAAGACATCGATTGTGCCTTTAATTGTCACAGTAGACCATCCTGATCTGTATGAGAATGAACCAGTAACTGTCTGTAAACCTGCTGTAGAGCTGTCAAAGCCTGTAAATTTAGTATCTTTTGTAACATCAGTTTCACCAGCAAGTGAATAATCTACTGTTGCCGTTAATTCAAGTTCATCACCCTGGTTATATTTTGTTTTACCAGAAAGAGTTAACTTTGTAGCCGTATTGCTTGTTTGGTAGTTGACAACGCCACCCATACCAGCAGCACCATATTCGCTTGAAACACCTTCAGTTGCTTTAGTTGTATCAAAACCGATATTGCTGACAAGTTCAACTGGTTCGCTGCCATCAGCTTTGGCAAATCTCATGGCAACACCTTTGAAGATCATACAACCTCTTCTAATATGATAGTCAGAAGTGATCATAGTGATGTATTTAACGCCTTTTTCTAAGATTTCAGGCATTGAGTTAAGACCATTTTGAACAGTGTTAGAAGCAGAGTCTTCAGTAATGATACGATCAGCATCAATGCCACCAACTTTTTCTAAGTAAGTAGCCATTACTTTACCTTCAGATACAGCAGGGTCAACTCTACTTGTGCCACCACCTGTGCAATAGATCAATGAATTAGGATACATCTTGGCTGCTCTGATAGTAACATCACAACGACCTTTTAATTCATCCTGCATGAATAATTCCATGTATTCCCATGTAAAGCCATCACTATCATCAACACCATTGGCAAATTTGAACTCAGGTGTCTTTTGTTCATCTGTCAATGTAGGTGAAGCTAAAGCATAGCCTAAAGCGACGAAAGCATGGTTAGATGTTGGTAAGTCAGTAGGAATACCCTTTGTGTCATCAAATGTGGTAGTATCATAACCACTGCCAGGATAAGCAACATTAACACCTAATGTTTCGTTAACGAAGTCTTCCTTATCGACTTCATACCAATAATCAATGATTTCTTTAGTAAAATCATACGCAGATTCATCAGCTTCTTTTAACTGTTCTAAGTATTCAGCAACTTTATCGTCATCTCTTTGCGAGAACCAGTAGTATGCCTTTGAAGCAAGCGTATATGCTTCTGAGGATGTGTCATAGACTGGGTCTACTGTCACTGTTTGTGCCGCAAAAACATTAACCGATAGAGACAGGATCATACTTAGAGTTAAGAGGAAACTCATGAAAGGTCTAAATAGTTTCTTCATAAATCCCTTAATCCCCTTTCAAATTTTCATGATATGAAACTATTCTTATCATAAAACAAATCGCATTGATGTTGCAAGCGTTTTCAAAAAATTGAAAGAAATATCTTAAAAGGTGTAAAATTACGCGAAATTATATTGATTATATCAATGCTTTTCACGTTTTTAGACGTTTTTTTCAATGTGTCTAATTTTATCTTTTTACCCTGTTTTTAAGCACTAGTTTTCATTATATAAAAATATTATCGATAAATACGGTATTTTATTGTATAAAACAATGGTGTTTTTCATATTATGTAATCTGGCTTCCCTTGCTTGCGGGATTTTTACCCTCTTAACCATAAAAAAAGAACTCCCTCGCTGGGAGCTCTTAGCTTATAGATACTGTTCAACTTTTGCAACTAGTGCCTGTTTTGGCTGGAAGCCGATAATCTGATCGACTGCTTTACCATCTTTGAAGATAATTAAATTTGGAATTGACTGAATACCATATTTCATAGCTAATTCAGGTTCTTCATCAACGTTAACCTTTAAGACTTTTAAAGCATCGATTGATTTGTCGATTTGTTCTAAGACAGGAGCCATCATTTTACATGGACCACACCAGTCTGCATAGAAGTCTGTTAAAACAACACCACTTGTGATTTCTTCATTGAATTCATTTGTATTAACTTTTTTCATTTTCTTTTCACCTCACAACCTCATTATTCATGATTCTCTTTATTAATTCAAGTAATATGCTCGGCTTAGTTTTTTATTTTTATATCCATCTGAGGAAAGGGTATGGTAATCCCTTCTTTATCTAAGGCTTCTTTGATTTGTTGAAGCAGTAATGAACGCGATGTTTCGAAATTGTCTGTTTCAACCCAGGCACGAGCAGTAAAACTAATGGCACTCGCTTTATATTCTGTCAAAATCACCATTGGCTCAATATGAGGAGCACATAATGGATTGTCATTAAGAATACCGTAGACCGCCTCTTTGACATGATCAATATCGCTGGCATAAGCCACATCAATAATCATCTCAGCACGACGATATGATTCTGAAGAATAATTCACTAAAACCGTATTGGCAATCGTCGAATTAGGAATGACGACTTTCTTGTTGTCTTTGGTCATTAAAAATGTATAGAACAAAGAAATCTCCTCTATTGTCCCTTTGACCCCATTGACTTCAATCAAATCACCTTTATTAAACGGTTTCGCAAACATGATTTTGACACCATCAATCATACTGGCAATTGAATCCTTAACTGCTAAAGCGATTGCTGCCGAAACAACTGTGAACATTGCCACAACTGAAGTCAAGTCGACACCTAGTGAAGCACCAGCCATTAAAATGATAATCACTGTTGCAACAATGCGGGTGACATTATGAATGAAATTGAGAATGATTTCATCAACACCAGCGTTACGTGCCATTTTCGCTAATATATGACTGATAATTCTATAGACGATATAACCTATAACGACAATTGTCCCTGCCCTTAATAAATAAGGGAGAAGAATCTGTAATTGTTTCATCAAATAATCTATTGTAGCTTGCATAATCAATCACCTGCCTTTTTCCATTATAAAAAAGTCTCTATGTAAAAGCAATTGAAACAAAAATGATAAAAATGTAACAATAATCAAAACACAGAAAAAAACATACATAAATACTTGCTTTTTTTCATTGTGATATGCTAATGTACCGGTGTATAAAAGTGAAATTATTTATTAATATATGACTGTTATTATATGTCTAATCGAAAGGAGTTTGTGTTATGAAAGTTGCGATTATGACTGACAGCAATTCAGGAATCACTCAAAGCCAGGCAAAAGAATTAGGTATTTTTGTTATTCCTATGCCTTTTACTATTAATGATGAACCATTCTATGAAGATATTAACCTTACTCAGGAACAATTTTATGAATATCTGGAAAGTGGTGCTGAAGTATTAACATCTCAGCCTACATTAGGTGAGCTTAAAGACTTTTGGGATAAAGCTTTAGAAGATTATGATCAGATCGTTCACATTCCAATGAGTTCAAGCTTATCAAGCTCATGCCAGACTGCAATGATCATGGCTGAAGAAGATGAATATGAAGGTAAAGTCTTCGTTGTCAACTCACAGCGTATTGCTGCGACTCAGAGATGTGATGTTTATGATGCCATTGAACTTGCCAAACAAGGTAAAACTGGTGCTGAAATTCATCAGATTCTCACTGAGAATAAGCTCAATGCATCAATCTATATTACCGTCGGTACCTTAGACTATCTCAAGAAAGGTGGTCGTTTGACACCAGCTGTTGCTGCTTTAGGTACATTATTAGGCCTTAAACCTGTGCTTCAGATTCAAGGCGAAAAACTTGATAAATTTTCAACAGCCCGCACGATGAAAAAAGCACGTAAAATCATGATTGATGCCATCAAAGATGATATCGAAAGCCGTGGTTTTGGTGATGATTATTCAATCAGTGTTTGTTATACAACAGATTTAGACACAGCTATGGACTGGAAGCAGGAAGTTGAAGAAACCTTTAACCGTAAAGTACGCTTCATGGATCCATTATCACTGAGCGTCAGCTGTCATATTGGTCCAGGTGCCCTGGCAATCCTTGTCACTAAAAATATTATTTAAATTTCACAAGATGGCTTAGCCATCTTTTTTTGTCGCTCTTGAAAGTTACGGCAATTTAGTATATCATTCAGTTAAGAATACACGCATGAAATGACTATCAATTATTACGACACTCTACCTCATATAATATAGTTGTAATAATGATATCCCTAATAGAAATAAAAGGATGGTGAACTATGGCTCGTACTACGCAAAGAAACACATCCCGTCGACCAGCGATCAAAGTAAAGGAAGAACCAGCCACTAAGATTTTCGCATTAGGCGGTTTAAATGAAATTGGCAAAAATATGTACTGTATTGAGCATGAAGACGAAATCGTCATCATTGATGCAGGTGTCAAATTTGCCTCTGAAGGTTTACCAGGAATCAACTATGTCATTCCTGACTATACTTATCTTAAACAAAACAGTAATAAAATTCGCGGTGTCTTTATCACTCATGGTCATGAAGACCATATCGGTGGTATTCCATTTTTATTACAGTCAGTCCCAATTCAATTCATCTATGCTTCACCACTGGCTTGTGCCATGATCCAGAAGAAATTAGAGGAAGCCAAACTGACTGAAGCGACCAATCTTATTCAAATCGATAATGAATCAATCATCCGTACAAAATATTTCATTATTGGTTTCTTCAATACCAATCATTCAATCCCTGAATCATTAGGTATTATTGTCAACACACCAAATGGCCGTATCGTTGAAACAGGTGATTTTAAATTTGATTTAACACCTATTTCCACACCTGCAGATTTCCAGGTGATGTCATTTATGGGTGAGACCGGTGTTGATCTGCTTTTAAGTGATAGCACCAATGCTGAAATTCCTAGTTTTTCCATCAGTGAAAAGCAGGTCTCACTCAGTGTTCAGGAAGAATTTCGTAAAGCAAAAGGCCGTATCATTGTTGCCACATTTGCTTCCAACATTCTTCGTGTCCAACAAATTGTTGAAGTGTCGGTGAAATTCAATCGTAAAATCTTAGTCTTTGGCCGTTCGATGGAATCCAATCTCCAGATTGCCCGTCAGCTTGGTTATATCAAATGTCCAGAAAGTTTCTTCATTACTAATGAAGAAGCACGTGATTTACCGGATAATGAAATCACAATTCTCTGTACTGGTTCTCAGGGTGAAGCTCTGGCAGCTTTGAGTCGTATCGCTAACGGTACCCATCGTCAGATCCGCATCAAACCAGGTGATACGGTTGTCTTCTCATCCAATCCAATTCCTGGCAACCAGGCTAGTGTCTCACGCGTCATCAACCGTCTCTACAGAGCTGGTGCCCGTGTCCTTGATAATTCATCAATTTCTAATCTGCATACATCAGGACATGCCTCACAGGAAGAGCAGAAACTGATGATGCTTCTGACTAAGCCAAAATACTTCTTCCCAGTCCATGGTGAATACCGTATGCTTGTCATTCATGGTAAACTTTATGAAGAAGTTGGTGGTGATAAGGATCATGTCTTTATCTTAAGTAATGGCGACACTATTCTTTTACAGGATCATGTCTGTACCCTTGGACCACGTGTTCATGCTGACGATATTTATGTCGATGGTAATGATATTTCTGGTTTATCAACGGCAGTTCTTCATGACCGACAAATCTTGTCAGAAGATGGTATGGTATCCGTCCTTATCTCCATGGATTCCCATGAAGGTACCTTATTAAGTGAACCTGTCATTATGTCACGTGGTTTCGTTTATATGAAAGATTCACTCGAACTCATTCATGATGCTGAAGTGCTTGTCGGAGAAAAAGTGTCTGAACTCATTCAGGGCAAAACAACTTTCAACGAAATCAAGCAAACGATCCGTACGACATTGTCGACTTACTTCTATCAAAAAACAAAGAGAAACCCAATTATTATTCCTGTCATCATGAATAAAAAATGATTGATCTCAAGACTAAAAAACGCATCGTTTTAATTCTGGTCATTGCCATTGTGGTTACTCTCTTTGTCCACGTCAATTTTCTTTCTGCTCAGCAATATACCTTCCGTCATCAAATCATCGTCAACGAATCGATTCCAAAGAAATTTGAAGGCTTCCGTATTGCTTTATTGTCAGACATCCATCTCAATTCTTTACAGGATGTCACCCGACTTGAAGAAATCGTTGAAGATCTCAATGCCAAAAATGCGGATATGATCTTATTTGCAGGTGACCTTTATGAAGGCAAAGTCTTTTCTAAAGCTGAAGTCACTGCCCTCTTAAAATCAATTGATTCAAGTTATGGTAAATTTGCCGTATTAGGTGATGAGGACCTTAGCCATAAAAAAACAGTGAAGTCAATGCTAAAGGAAGGAGGCTTTGAGGTTTTAAGCAACGATACCCGCAGCATCTACTACAACGGAAAGAAAATTGGTCTTTATGGTATGACGACCGATGCAACTAAGCTTAAATTCAGCAAATCCTTTAAATATTCTATTGTCTTAGCTCACTACCCTGATCAATTCAGCTTTGTTCAAAAAAAAGCTGACCTGCAATTATCAGGTCATAGTGGCGGTGGTTATATTTATCTTCCTTTCTATGGCAGTCTTGTCAAATCAGAACATGCAGAAATCTATAATCACGGTACTTATAAAACTGAGACATCAACGTTAATGGTGACAAATGGTATGTCATGTACCAAAGCGCATCATTATAAACTAATGGCAAGAAATGAAATTCTGATTATCACATTACATCACAGTCTCGCAACTCAATAAAAAAGTGAAGGAGAACGCATTATGATTAAAGGCGTGAAAGGTTATATTATGAACATCGCACTAATCGTAGCCATTAGTGCGTTCTCTATTTATATCTCCGTAGGTAAAGAGTTCAAATCGGTGTTCAAAACTGTCTTCCATGCCCGTCCCGGATGGCTCCTGTTCTTAGCTGTCTGGATGCTTTGTTACTACATTACCGATGGTATATCAATGTGGATTGCCGGCAAAGCCTACAACAGCAAGTATACAAAGAAGCAAGGGTTCGTTACTGGTATTGTCGGAACATTCTTTAGTGGCATCACACCTTCTTCAACAGGAGGTCAGTTTGCTCAGATATTCCTCTACAATAATCAGGGGATTCCCCCTGCCGCTTCATCTGGCATCTTGATGGGTTGCTTTATTGCCTATCAGATTGTCATTATCGGCTACGCTACAACGATCATGATCGTTCATAGTGCCTATTATCTGACTTTAGGTGAAGAAATTCTCGGCATGGCAATGTTTGGTTTTGCGATCAACCTGGGTGTGGCTTTAGTCCTGTTTATTGGGGCCCGTTCTGACAAGTTCCAGACATTCCTGATTCGCCGTGTGGTCTTCCTCTTGTCAAAGACACCATTTGTTAAAAACTATGAAGCAACTTCAGCTAAGATTGAAACTTTCTTCGCTGACTTCCGTCATCAGCTGGATCGTCTGATGTTGAATAAATCGATGTTATTCAAAATCTGTGTTTGCGATGTCATCAAATTGACAATCATGTACTGTACCCCATTCTTTGCCTGTAAGTCACTTGGCATTGAAGTTCATATGAATCAGTTCGTTGAATTCATCGCTTTGGCATCAGTCATTCATCTAATCAATGCCTTCTTACCGATTCCGGGAGCCAGTGGTGGCAGTGAAGGCTGCTTTATGATTCTCTTTGGTTTCCTCGGCCGTGCGAATGCGTCATCTGCTATGCTGGTATGGCGTTTTTCCCAATTCTATTATGGTATGATTCTTGGCTTTATTACCTTCCTTGTTTCAAAGGATACCAAGAGTCAAAAGCCAGTGGAGACTCAACCAATACGCGATTAATAAAGTCCAGGCAACTGGACTTTTTTGATTGTTTGTTTTTCATCAAAGATTATGAAACTAAAAAGGCACAGTCATTGAATGAGGCTCATGACTTGACAAAGAAAACTGTCGGCTATAATATCTTTATCGAGACAAGGAGATAAAAATATGATTCAACCATTATATAGAAATGTTGTCTTGAAAAAGGCAGAAGCAAAAACTCAAACAAGCAGTGGTATCATTTTATCATCCACTGTACATACTCAGTCCAATATGGCGACAATCATTGCGATTGGTCCAGATTGTCAGAGTCACCTGTCAGTCGATGATACCGTTATTTATAATCCTAAAGGTGTAACAAGCGTCGATATCGATCAGGAAAACTATTTAATTATCGATGAAGCTGATTTGCTTGCTGTCATCACTGATTAAAGGAGGCAATTATGGCAAAAGAAGTACGTTTTTCAAATGAAGCCCGTCAATCTCTTTTAAAGGGTGTTAATATTCTTGCAGATGCTGTCAGCATCACTCTTGGTCCTAAAGGTCGTAATGTTGTTTTAGAACGCAGCTATGGTTCCCCTTTAATCACTAACGATGGTGTAACCATCGCTCAGGAAATCACGCTTGAAGATCCTTTTGAAAACATGGGCGCTAAACTTGTTTTTGAGGTGGCAAATAATACCAATGATGTCGCTGGTGATGGTACAACAACTGCTACGGTATTAGCCCGTCAAATGATTGTTGAAGGCATGAAAGCTGTTGATGAAGGAGTGAATCCTGTTTTAATGCGTGAAGGTATTGAAAAAGCATCAAAAGCAGCTGCAGACCTATTATTAAAACAGGCTCATTCTATTGATACTGACCGTGAAATCGCCTCAGTTGCTGCTATTTCTTCAGGTGACAGTCATATTGGTGATCTGATTTCTGAAGCAATGAAAACTGTTGGGCGTGATGGTATCATCAATGTCGATGAATCTAATTCCTTTAATGACACAATGGAAGTCAATGAAGGGCTTCAATTTGATAAGGGCTATATTTCCCCTTACTTCGTCAGTGACACCGAAAAGATGCAGGTCGAACTGGACAATCCGTTAATTTTAGTGACAAACTGTCGTATAATGACGGTCCAGGAAATCTTATCAATTCTTGAACAAATCATGCAGGCTAATCGTCCCTTGTTGATCATTGCTGATGATTATGAAAATGAAGTCATTTCAACATTAGTTGTCAATAAACTAAGAGGCACATTTAATGTCGTTGCCGTTGGTGCTCCTGGATTTGGTGATGCCCAAAAAGATAATCTTGGTGATATTGCCGTTTTGACGAACGCAACATTTATCGATAAAGATCTTAACCGCCAGCCTGGTTCCATCACTATTGATGACTTAGGTACGATCAAAAAAGTCATTGTCACTAAAGACAGTACGACTTTAGTTGGCCATGCACAGTCACCTGCTATTACCGCGCGTATCGAAGATTTAAAAGCTATGTATGAACGTTCGACTAGCAGCTATGACCGCAAGAAATATCTACAGCGTATTGGCAAGCTTAGCAACGGTGTCGCAACTATTAAAGTTGGCGCAATGACTGAAACCGAATTAAAAGAAAAGAAACTGCGTATCGAAGATGCTCTGAATGCCACTAAAGCTGCTATTGAAGAAGGTATCGTCATTGGCGGCGGTGCTGCTTTAGTTACTGTTTATAAACAATTAAAAGATACTTGTCATGATGAACTTGAAGATATCCAAAGAGGTATTGATATTGTTTTAGATGCCTTGTTAGCACCTATCCGTCAGATTGCGGATAACGCTGGTTATGAAGCAGAAGATATCGTCAAAAAACAAATTACCGCTGAAGCCGAATATGGCTTTGATGCTAGAAGTGGCAAGTGGGTCAATATGTTCTCTCAGGGTATTATCGATCCAGCAAAAGTGACTCGCAGTGCCCTGCTCAATGCCGCTAGTATCTCGGCCCTATTTATCACTACAGAAGCAGGAATCGCAAACATTCCTGAACCTGAAGTACCACAAACAAACAACATGAATAATCTCTATTAATTCACAAAAAGTCGTTCTTATGCAGAACGATTTTTCATTTTTGTAATTTTTTTCTATTATTGTCGCTTTTCATAAATTAAATCTTATTGATAATTGGCGTTGAAGTGTTTATAATGAACAAAGTGATATAGAAAGGAATTCATGATATGAATCTACCAAATAAATTGACTTTAGTCAGATTGTGTCTGACACCGGTATTCATTGCTGTTTTTCTCATACCAGTGAATACACCTTCATTCGCATTTTTAGGTACAACAGTGACCGTTAAAGAAATGATTGCATTCATCATCTTTGCAGCTGCTTCAATTACTGATTTCTTTGATGGCTATATTGCCCGTAGAGATCATTTGATTACAACATTCGGAAAATTTGTTGATCCAATCGCTGATAAGATTTTAGTCAACAGTGCTTTGATTCTCTTAACACTTACTGGCAAAATCCCTGGCATTATTTTATTGATCATGATCATTCGTGATACAATCGTTGATGCTGTCAGATTCTTAGCTGCCAGCAATCATGTCGTTATCGCTGCTTCATATTTAGGTAAAGGTAAGACTGCATCTCAGATGATTGGTATCTGTCTATTACTTCTCAACAACCCAATTTTCGCAATGCTTCATATCCCTATGGCAACAATCATGATTTATGTTGCAACTGCTTTCTCAATTGTCTCTGGATGTGACTATCTGTATAAAGCAAAAGATATGATTTTTGAAAGTATCTAAAAATATCGGCACTGATGTGCCGTTTTTTTATGCCTTCATCAGAGCATCAAAAAAAGGGAGTTGATCTCCCTTTTATGTCTTTATAGCCAGGATGTAATTCCCAGGCGTTCCATAATGCTTTCTGCCTGTCCTTCCTTATATGGAATGGCATATTCTTGTCCATCTGTCAGGCAGAGGCAATTTAATTGGCCTTTGTCAGCTACGGCTAAACCACCATCGATACCGATCTTATTATGATAATCTGGATCATACCAGATGTTGAATGAACGGTCATTATTAATGAAGCATAGAGGTGTATGTCCAAAAATGTAAGTATAATCAGGATTACATTCGCTCAGGTAGAAGTATTCTCTAATCCATGACATCAATTCTGGATCCATATCATCCATGGTTTCTGCTTCAGGATCAACTCCAGCATGAACGAGAACATAGTGCTTGCCTAAATAATCAAATTCATAATAACTTGGCAGGCTATTAATGAAATCGATAATCTCTTGAACAAACAAGGTTCTGTTTTCAATGTATTCTTCATATGGAATAGCGTCTTTTTGCAGATATTCACGAATACTTTCAACAGTTTTCGCACCACCATTTGTCTTCCATAAACGATAAGCATTATTTCTGACACTGTCCAGGTCTTTAAGCTCGATTGCTTTTTGTAAAGACTGCACCATCATGATTTCATGATTGCCTCTAAGCATATGAATATTTGGCATTGATTGTACGAAATAATAGATGTCAATACTGTTAGGACCGCGATCCATGATATCGCCTAAAATAAATAATTCATCATCATCGGTAAAGCCGATCTTTTCCAACATCAGCTGTAGCAAGACAAATTGCCCATGAAGATCTGACATCACAAATAAGCGTTTCATGGAACTCCCTCCTCTCTAATTTATTTTATCATATTCATTACCTGTTGCAAATAAAACAGAAGACAGCCTATTTTTTTCATGCTATGATTTTATCTAAGAAAGAGGTTTTAACGATGCGTAAAAAGAGTCATTTTCTAAGTAAGGTTTTAAGACATCAGCCACAGGCAGCCAATCTGACATTGGATGAGCATGGTTGGGCTAATGTCGACGAATTATTGCATAATACAGGTATGACCATGGAAGAGTTAGAAACAATTGTGGCCACAAACAATAAACAGCGTTTCAGCTTCAATGATGATCATACATTGATTAGAGCTAATCAGGGACACTCAATTCCTGTTGATGTTGAACTTGAAGCCAAAGAGCCACCAGAATTCCTTTATCATGGAACCGCTGTTCAATCCGTCCCATCAATCGATCAGGAAGGATTAAAACCAATGTCTCGTCTCTATGTGCATCTTTCCAAAGATAAGGAGACAGCACTCATGACAGGTAAACGTCATGGACGTCCCATCGTTTATGTTGTCCGCAGTGGAGAGATGGCTCGTGATGGTTATACCTTCTATCAATCCGTCAATGGGGTATGGCTCATCAAGCATGTGCCACCAGCTTATCTGAGCAAAAAATAAAGTCAGCGTTTGAAGCGCCGACTTTTTTTATTTATAGAAGACTGACAATCCTGGTTCAGTTGGATGATCCATGTAAACCATATCCTGAGCATCAATTTTCGTTG
>JAGBPZ010000121.1 GCA_017633115.1 Erysipelotrichaceae bacterium
CATCATCAAAGGTAAACAAATCATCATTTCTTGGATAACCGACTTCCTGGATGATTTCCTGACGGTCTTCAAGACCAAATGCTGAAGTAAACTTTTCAGTACAGAAAGCTGATGGTGAAATGAGATAATCATACATATCAGAATCATGTTTATAAAGCTTATGAATGTCTTCTGTTGAATGGATCGCATTACCATAGCTGATGGCATCCAAACCGATACGTTTAAGTGGTGTACCATGCCAGCACTGAATCAAAACCTGTTCTTTACGTTTTGGAATTGCAGCTAAAATGCGGGAATTAGTGACCCAATATTTAGCTCTTGCCATGTAGTAATAGAATTCAGGTGAACCGTAGCGGACAATTTTGACATTCTTATATCTGAGTTCCATGTCTTCATAGCGTTGGAATTTTTTGAAAACCCAGACATAGGTATAATCCAAACCACGTCTTTGCATTTCTTCAAAAATAGCACGTGGTGAACATGAATAACTCTTTCCAATAAACGAAGTAAAAAGAATTGTACGATCATCAACCTTTGTTTTTCTTGCCTGTTGATAATAAAGCATTTTACGATGCAGCATCAAACCATGCTGGTAAGCTTCTCTGAAGCCATCGTGCTTTTTACCAAATTGAGACATGTGACGTTTAATTGTTTTTTTCAAGCCATTAGTTGCCATAACTTGCCAACTCCTTTATTTTAATATCATTAATAATAATACCATTATGTCCATTAATGTCAAAACAAAACGGCATCTTGCCTAGTCCTCATGACTAAGAATACATCGTTCAATAACGCGTTTTGATGATTGTCCATCATCAAGGGCATTATATGTCTGATTGAATGTCTCATAAAGATCATGATATTTTTCTTTATAGGCATCAACCTGTTTGAGATCCGCAATTAAATCTTCCTGTGTTTGGGAAACCGGACCTGGTAAAGTATCGATATCAATATAGAAATCTCTTAACTCATGTTTGTAGGATTCATAGTCATACATGAAGAAAAACATTGGTCGTTTAAGATTTGCATAATCAAAGAAAACACTTGAATAATCAGTCACCAATAGATCACTGACCAGATAGAGATCATTGATATCATCACAATCAGATACATTGTAGAGGAATCCTGAATACTCATCGATGTTAAGAGATTGAGCGACAAGATAATGCAATCGCAACAAAACTACATAATCATCATGAAGTGATTCATAAAGTGCCTTTAAATCAAGTGGCAGTTCATAAGTATAACCCACACCCGATTGATGTTGGTTATCACGCCATGTTGGCGCATAAAGAATCACTTTTTTATCTTTAGGAAGTCCTAAACGCTCTTTAATAGAAACGATATCACTTTCCTGATAGTTGTATAAGATATCATTACGTGGATAGCCAGTTTCGATAATAATATCCTGTCTGTCCTCTAGTCTGAAAGCAGAGGTAAAGACCTTTGTTGCAAACTTGGATGGCGAAATCAAATAATCATATTTAGCACCATCTTCTTCGTAACTTTTATGAATGGCTTCAATGCTCAACATCGCATTACTTTTATCAGCATCAAGATCACAGCCGATCTTCTTTAATGGTGTGCCATGCCAGCACTGAATGTAGTATTGTCCTTCACGCTTAAAAATGGATGTACGTTTCTTCGAATTGACGACCCAGTACTTTGCCTTAGCATAAGCGCGGAAGTACTCGCGACTGCCGAATTTGACGATTGTCGTGTTTGGATTCTCACATAAGAATGCGTAGCGTTCGAGATCTTTCACGACCCATACATAGTGATAGTCCAGATTTTCTTTCAGCATCTCTTCGTAGATTGCCTTTGGCGAACATGCATATTGACGGCCATTATAAGCTTCAAACAGCACCAGATGATCATCTAATCCATTCATGACATATTGCCATGTATATTGCGTACGTTCAGCCGCAAACAGGCCTTTACGCAAGAATGACATGATATGAGGATTCTTCTTTCCTAATGATACGATTGATGTATAGACTTTTTGTTTAAGACCCACCGTTATCACCTCTAGAGACTATTCTAACATAATTTTATAAAAAAAGAGATAAGCCAGATGACTTATCTCATGAATTAATGTTTTCTTTAGTTTGTCTTGACTTTAATCACATCAGTGATGTGACCAGTTAAAGTCACGATTTTACCATGTTTATAACGTACACGGCGAATCTTGTATTTGTAAGTTTTACCTGATTCAAGACCTGTATCAGTAAAGGTATGAGAATCACCAGAGCAGATTTCTTCTTTGACGACTTCATATTCACCTTTATCATTTTCTTTCATTAACTGATAGATACGGGTATCAACAGTTTCAAAAGAAATACTGACAGATGATTTTGTGGTTTTGATATCTTTGATTTTTGGTGCTTCAAGATTGACATAAGGTACCAGTCTCAACTTACTGCTGACGATTACAGAACCACGCTTGCCTTCAACATAGTATTGATACATATTACCTTCTACCATTGTATCATCCACATATTCAGTTTCTGTCGTTGTGCCGATCAATTCTGGTAATGAGAATGTTTTATCGACAATAGCGACACGTTCCTGACGATAGATGTCATAGCTTTTCACGCCTGCTGCTGCTTCCCATTTGATTGTGACCTTACCTGGTTCACCATTAACAGCGGTTACAGTAGGAATATAGTTTTTACTCGTTTCATGTTTGTCAACAAGCACAGTGAGAACCACCAATACCAGAATGACAAGAACGATTTTCACTTTTGATTTAAACTTCATACGTAGGACTCCTTATTCTGAATGCAGATCAGCTTTGATCTTTGTGGTAGATATTTCTGGGGTACGTGGTACGTAGATGACTTCAACGCCCTGATCTTTAAGATAATCGAATTTACCTTTCCAGTCATCACCCATGACCAGAATATCGATATGATATTCTTTGCAGTCAGTCATTTTCTGTTCCCAGTTTTCTTCTGGAATAACCAGATCAACATAACGCATCGCTTCTAGAAGTGATTTACGTTCATTGTAGTTGAAGTAACAATGTTTATGCTTAACCAATGTCGCAAATTCGTCAGTTGATAAAGCAACGATTAAATAATCCCCTAATGCTTTGGCACGTCTTAATAAATTGATGTGACCATAATGAAGCATATCGAAAGTACCATAAGTGATGACACGTTTCATGCCATGATGTTCTTTAGTGACATCAGGATTATCATAAATCGTCATCAGCACATCAAATGGTTCTTCTGATTTATGCTGACGAGCATACAATCTCTTAACTTCTTCTGCAGGTGGCATTGAGAAATTGATAATATTGAAGACCGAACGCATGATTGGCATTTCGACATGATATTTGATACGTAAAGCATCAGCAGCTTCGAGAGCAGAAATACCTTCAACAACCATGCCGACTTTCTTCTTGGCTGTTTCCACATCATAGCCCTGACCGATCAATGTACCACACTGATTGTTACGGGAATGGCGGCTTGTACAAGTAACAACGAGGTCACCAATACCTGCTAAACCATAGAATGTATGGATTGAACAGCCCATTGCCAGACCTAAAGTTGTAATTTCATGAATACCACGAGTAACCAATGCAGCTGTGGCATTGTCACCATAACCAAGACCATGAGCAATACCGGCTGCTAAAGCAACGATATTTTTCAGAGCACCACAGATTTCTGTACCTCTGATATCATCATTGGTATAGACACGCATATATGGTGCTGAGAATACTTCCTGAACAAATTTCGCATTTTCAATGTTAACACCTGCAGAAACAATTGTTGATGGTAAACCAATAGACACTTCTTCTGCATGTGTTGGACCTGATAAAGCAATTAACTGACCATAATCAAATGGTTTGATTTTGTTGATTTCTTCATGAATGACTTCTGACATTGTCATCAATGTGACTGGTTCAATACCTTTTGCCACATCAACAATGATCTGATCTTCTTTAATGAATTCTCCGACCTGTTTAGCAGTTGAACGAACAAAAACTGATGGTACTGCCATGACAATAATATCCTTGCCTTCAATTGCTTCACGCAAGTCTTTAGTCAATGATAATTTGGTTGAAATGGCGACGTCTTTGAGTTTTGGGTGCTTATGATATTGGGCAATATAGTCAATTTCATCACCTATAGCTGACCAGACAGTGACATCATGACCACTGTCAGCAAGCATATTAGCGAGTGCTATACCCCAGGTACCTGCACCAATGATGGATAAACTTGCCATACGCTTCTCCTCCTGGCAAGAATCCTTATTTCAATTTTAACTGTTTTTTGATAGCAGTTGTTGAAATATCAGGAGTACGTGGTAAGTAAACGACTTCACAGTATTCGCTTAAATCATCGAATTTACCTTTCCAGTCATCACCCATGACGAAGATATCGATATCATGTTCTTGAATGTCTTTAACTTTCTGATCCCAGCTGTTTTCAGGAATAACTTCATCAACGTATTTAATAGCTTCTACAATTGCCATTCTTTCATAATCAGGAATCGCACATTTTTTACCTTTGATGGCATTAAATGCATCTGATGAAACTGCAACAACGAGATAATCGCCTAATTCTTTAGCGCGTTTTAATAAATTTAAATGACCAACATGAAATAAATCATATGTACCATATGTTAATACCTTTTTCATATTCACAACTCCTTTAACCAAATATTCTACTCAAGATTCCCTTTTTGTTGTCGTTAGGGATAACGCGTTTTTCAAATTTTTCTTCATTGACCTGTTTACGTTTTTTCTTAGACAGGCCGTTGTAATAATCAACGTAAGCGGCATAATGGTCGCAGACTTCATTGATATCGCCATATTCTTTAATATAGCCACCTTCGATCCACATTGCTTTTTCACAGAACTCACGTACCTGAGGTAATGAGTGGGAAATGAAGATGATTGTCTTGCCTTCTGCTTTTAAACTCTGCATACGTCTTAAACATTTAGCCGCAAACCCTTTGTCACCTACTGATAAAGCTTCGTCAACGATGAAGATATCAGGGTCAAGAGCAAGGTTGATTGAGAAGCCCAAACGAGCTTTCATACCACTTGAATACTTCTTAACTGGCTGATACAGGAAGTCACCAATTTCTGCAAAGTCAATAACTGTCTGTTTGATTTTGTCGATTTCTTCCTTATGTAAGCCAAGTAATGCACCTTTTAAATCGATGTTTTCTTCACCAGTCAACTGATTGTTTAAACCAGTATTGATGGCGATCAAAGCCTGTTCACCATTGATGATCATTTCGCCTTCATCGATTTCACTGATACCAGCAAGAATAATTGATAACGTACTCTTACCAGAACCATTAGTACCTAAGATACCAAGAACTTCACCTTTAGGTACCTGGAATGAAATATCCTTTAAAGCATAGAATTTTTTGTCAATTTTATGCTCTTTATTTTTACTTTTTAACGTATAGATTTTTGATACGTGTCTAAATTCAATTGCATATTCTTCATTCATAGATTTGACCTCTTAAATCATATCAATAAATTTATGTCTAAACTGATACATCATATAGCTGCCAAACACGAGTAAGACAACGTTAACACCCCAGAACATGACCATAGACTTCCAATAGAACATAATGCCTTTATGGAAGAAGAAACAGTCTCTGTAACCCTGGACACAATAGAAAATTGGATTAGCTTTCATAATGAATTTAACCCATACAGGTGCGTTTGCTAAACGGTTGAAGTCCCATAAGATAGGAGTCAAATAGAGAAGCAGACGCATTGTTGCCATAACCATCTTTCTAACGTCACGAGCAAGCATGTTCAATACTGATGTCGTCAATGACAAAGAGATACCAAGGACAACGGCACAGAAGCAATAATAGATCAGTTCAAACCACTGC
Source organism: Erysipelotrichaceae bacterium (assembly GCA_017633115.1). Taxonomy (GTDB): domain Bacteria; phylum Bacillota_I; class Bacilli_A; order Erysipelotrichales; family Coprobacillaceae; genus RGIG9341. The sequence goes on from JAGBPZ010000121.1 coordinate 5,869, forward strand.
AGGCATGGATAAATACCGCCAATGATGAAGATGACAAATACCATTGCCATCAGACACAGATGGTTGAATAATTCCTTCATAACAACAGTTGCAGGAAGGACACTGACAGGGAACTTCATTTTTGTAATGACGTTGACCTTTGAATAAATCGCATTACAGCCGTTAGTGATACATGGATGGATAAAGAACCAGATAACCATACCACCAACTAACCAGAACGGGAATTTGACAGTTGTGCCATAAGTTGTAATAGCTCTACGCTGTAAGACATAACCAAACGCAAACCAGTAAGTCAATACCTGAATCAATGGATGAGCAAAGTTCCAGAATAGACCAAGGTTGGAATCACGCATATCTGCCAACAGTTCATATTTCGCAATCGAGTAAATACGATACAGGTTGGAGAAGTTTTCTTTTAATACATAATTTACACTTTCAAACATAACTAAGTCTCCTCAGATTATTTTGTCATCCAGGATTCATCTCTAGGATTTTGTTTCCAGGCTTTTAATTTTTCTAATTCATCATCCTTGATGTAATCAAGTTCAACTGCGACTTCAATTAAAGTATCATAATTTGACAGAGTGACAAATTCACATTCATGCTTCTTGAAGTTTTCAATAGCTGCTGGAAGATTATAAGAGAAAATAGCGACTAAGCCGAGGACTTCACATCCTGCTTCTCTTAAGGCATCAACAACTTCTAAAGAAGAACCGCCAGTTGAAATTAAATCTTCAACGACAACAACTTTCATACCAGGAGTTGCCACACCTTCAATTTTATTCTGACGTCCATGTGACTTATTGCTGCCACGTACATAGCCCATAGGCATTTTTAAAATGTCAGCTGCCAGTGCAGCATGAGCGATACCAGCAGTCGATGTACCCATCAGTGATTCTGCTTCAGGGAAATGTTCTTTGATCAAAGAAGCTAGGCCCTGTTCAATATCATCTCTGACTGCAGGATAAGATAAAGTCAGACGATTGTCACAATAGATTGGGGATTTAATACCTGATGCCCATGTGAATGGATCTGCAGGTTTTAGGAAGACCGCTTTAATACTCAATAAATCTTCTGCGATTTTTTGTTCCATTGTTTTCATATCGATTACTCTCCTTGAAATTGTCTATAAACTTCGTGATAAGCAGCCACAGGATCTTCAGCCTTAGTGATTGGACGACCAACAACGATATAGCTTGAAGTTAATTCTTTAGCCATTGCTGGAGTGGTAAAGCGTTTCTGGTCATTGACATTATTGTCGGCCAAACGAATACCAGGTGTCACAGTCAGGAAATCAAGACCTAAAGCCTTATGGATGATTGGTGATTCTAATGGTGAGCAGACAACACCGTCAAGTCCTGCCTCTTTGGCATTGCTGGCCCATTTAAGCACCACGTCTTCAAGTGGTTCATGAATAAGAAGCTGCTGATCAAGAACTTCCTGATCTAATGATGTCAGGCATGTGACCGCAATACATAATGGACGATGATCACTTGTCTTACCTTCTTCAAGGCCTTCTAATGCTGCTTTCATCATTGCGATACCACCGCTGGCATGCAGATTGACAATATCAACATCAAGTTTCGCAAGCTGTTTCATAGCCATCTTAACAGTATTTGGAATATCATGCAGTTTCAAATCTAAAAAGATTTTATGACCTCTTTGTTTGATCTCTTCAATAATTGAAGGACCTTCACCATAGAACAGTTCCATACCAACTTTGACATACAGTTGTTCATTAAACTGATCAAGAAAATTCATAACATCCTGCTTTGTTTGAAAATCTAAAGCAATGCATATTCTACTATCCATTAAAATACCCCCTTGAAATAGTCTTTCCTATTATACCACGAAAATTAGATATTCATAGTTTTATTTCTGTGAAGTTAAGCCAAAATGTCTTGATTTTTAAGTCATTTTTTGTTGATTCTTCAAACACCCTCAAGGAATATTTATTTTCCCTACTTTTCATTCATAATGAGGTTTGATATAATGCGCCTTAAGGGAAGTGAATCTATGTGAATAAGTCAAAAGCAATTGTCAAACAAGCGACTTTTCTAGCTGTCGCTGGTATCGTTGTGCGTATCATTGGCGTCCTTTATCGCAGTCCATTGACGCACATGATTGGCGCTGAAGGTAATGGTTATTACTCAACCGCCTATAATATATATGCCCTGGTCTTAATGTTGTCATCATACAGTATTCCAACGGCTATTTCAAAACTGATTTCTGAAAAACTGGCACTTAATCAATATGATTATGCCGATAAGATATTCCATTGTGCCGTCATTTACATCACGGTCATTTCGGGTGTGGCTGCTTTACTGGCCTTCATTTTAGCACCACTGATTGTCACGAAAAACGCGGTCTTCGCATTGCGAATCCTATGTCCAACGATTTTCTTATCAGGTCTTGTCGGGGTGTTAAGAGGTTACTTCCAGGCTCACAGCACAACCGTCTACACCTCTATTTCACAGATCCTGGAACAGATTTTCAACGCTGTAGTATCAATCCTTGCTGCCTGGATCTTCATTCAACCATACTTAAATGCTGACCCAACATTGAGAGCTTCTCAAGGTGCTGGCGGTAGTGCTTTAGGTACTGGTGCCGGGGTTCTTATCGCTTTACTCTTCATGGTGGTCATGTATATCTTGAAAGGCCGTCATTTAGTTGACAGGATCGATCCTGACCCATATACCGAAACCAATCGTCAAATCGTTCAATCAATTTTAGCCATCGTAACACCAATCATCATTTCAACATGTGTTTATAACTTAGTAGCCACTTTTGATATGTATGTCTTCTATGGTGTCGTTGGTGACAGCGTTAGAAATATCAAGCTCTTCGGTGTTTATTCAGGTGAATTTACACCACTCATGAATGTTCCTGTTGCGCTTGCCAGTGCAATGTCAACCGCAACCATCCCTGCTATATCTGGTTCTTATGCCTTGGAAAACTTTCGTGAAGTCAAAGAAAATATCAATTCATCTATTTCTGTCACGATGCTTGTATTGATTCCATCCGCATTTGGTCTGGCAACTTTGTCTTATCCAATTATGGGCCTACTGTTCCCACAGCCTGAAACGCTCGCTATGGCTTCGATGGTTCTTAAGATTGGTGCCCCTGGCGTCATCGTTTATGGCTTGTCGACATTGACAAATGGCATCCTGCAGGCTATTGGTGAAGTTAAAGTACCTTTGCACAACGCCGTTGTTTCCTTAATCACACATCTGGTCATTTTATTCGTTGCTTTATTACTGCTTCCTAAATCATTAAAGGATTTATCACTTTATGTTCTGGCAATGGCTTCTACAGCTTATGCTTTACAGATGTGTATCATGAATCAGCGTGCTTTAAGACGTATCGTCCGTTATAAAATGACATGGCGTCGAACATTCATTCTGCCTATCTTGGCATCAACCATCATGAGCATCGTTGTTTATGTGGTTTATCGAGGTTTATTCGCCATCACTCATATGGTCTTTATTCCTTTAGTTGTTTCGGTAGTAGCGGGTATCGTCGTTTATTTCGCAATTGTCATTTATCTGTACAAAGATCATTTAGAAGAATTAAACAATATTCCAATGATGGACAAAATTACCCGTCGTATCTTTTCAAATTAAAAACATCTCTGCGGAGATGTTTTTAATTGCCTATTTAGTTTTTGCGTCGATTAAATCAAGCAAATCTTTAACAGTCTTGATTTTCAATAATTCTTCGTCTTTGAATTCAATTCCGATTTCTTCTTCAAGGTCATAAACTAATTCAACAAGTTCCCATGAACCAATACCAAGGTTTTTGAATTCAGAATCAAGTTCTAATGTCTGTCCATCTAAACGTTCATCGAGTTCAGACTTAATCATTTCAAAATAATTCATAATTTGTCTCACCTCATACACATTATAACGACTTTACTCTAAAAGTACAAGTTCATCAATCGCCTTGAGAAAAGCCTTAACGGCTTTTTTCTTATGACGATAAAAAGTCGAACGACCATAATAATCCAGCCACCAGCCGTGTTCACCATTGATAAATTCCCTGGTAATAATACGTTCATACTGGGAACCAATCATTTTCATGGCAGCTTCAAATTGAAGCACACGCTGTTCAATCATCGTTTTCTTATAGATTTGATTATTAAGATAATGTTCATAACCATTTCTTCTTGAATCATGAATGACCTGATGAACTTCTGGATAATAATTCGCCTGCTTCATATAAGTCAACAGTGTCAGATCCAGGCGATAGCGTTCAATGATCTGACAGACAGCTGCCATTTCCTCTCTGTAGGTTCTATAATCTGCCATATTTTTACCTCCTAATGTTTTATTGTCATTAAAAAGTAAAATTGTCCTACTTTTTTATCAAAACATAAAAAAGATAGACTTTTGTCTATCAAAAAGTCTATCTCATAACATTAATAAATTAATATTGAGTGAAACCAATCATGTTCATCGTCAAACCTTTTTTAGATTTGATGACCTTATTGAAATAATAGAAACCTTCTTCCATGATACAACTAGCTCTATTCTTGATAGAAGCTTCACTTGGTGAACTGCTTTCATCATCTGAAGACATATAGAAAGCATCAGTAAACGTCACACCATCACCATATGTAGTATATGCTTTTGTGATTGTACCTCTTGTTTCTTCATAAGCATCTTCATAGGCATCTTGGAAATGTGTTATAAACGTACCAGCCTTGCTTGATTGAAGATCGATTGTCATTTCGAATCTAAGTACATCAGCTGGTGCATCAGGTCTATCTTCAAATGAGAAAACAAGTTTATTATTCTTTTTGTTAGCTTTGATTGACACTTTAAATTCTTCTTGAGTTTCATCATCTATATATGTCTTAGTCAGTGTGTATTTCTTCTTTTTAAGAAGATATTTACGCAACTCTTTGGCATAGGTTTTAGTTGATTTGACTGTAATTTTGCATGTCAATTTTTTACCGGCAACTTTGGCATAAATCTTGCAGCTGCCTGATTTTTTCGCTGTGACGACACCACTTTGATCAACTGACGCCACTGATTTCTTAGATGAGCTCCATTTGACTGTTTTTGAGGTACCTTTAACAGTTAATGTGATTGTTTGCTTTGGATACATTTTATAAGACTTGTGATTAAGCTTAATTGTTGCAGCTGATACAGGTACTAATAAAACGCTAATGAGAATGATTGCGAGCGATATAATAATACTTTTAATAATATTCTTTCTCATAATTTAATACCTCCTCACTTAATATTATAAATCTAACATCATCAATGTCTATAAGACTATTGTCTTTTTTGAAAAATGAAAAATCTCATCTTACACATCAGTGTGGATGAGATCTTGATAAGAAATGCATTGAATATGATGACTTTCAAGATAAGCCTTGACTTCATCACTGGTCCAGAAATCCAGTTCCTCCTGGCGCTCGATGGCATAGCTTGAAATCTGTTTAAGTTCTTCAGTGACAATGCCAGGATGCGTCATTAATTCTAAAGTGCCTTCATAAACGTGACATAAATGATCCAACAGATCAATTGTCATTTCATCAAAGCAATAGACAGGCAAACGAGGAAAGTCATTGACATAACCATTCATATCTCTGACTGGTATTTGGTATTCTCTTGAAAGACGTCCATAAGCCTTAGAAAAGCGAAGATGGATATTATGATGGGAATCAAGATGATCAGGCAAGTGGCCAGTAATCTCAATGAATCGCTTGAGTTGAGCGAGCCATTCCTGATAGATTTCTTCCTCATCAACTTCATCAAAATGGCAATGATAATAGTTTGGTCGTAAGAAACGTTGATGTTGATCAACGAGCGTTGCAGGATGAGTCAAAGGTGAACCATGAGTGATATTGAGATGGAGTCCTAACCCAATTTCAGGACATGTCTCTTGCAGTTTGATGAGACATTCTTTGGCATAAGGTTCATTGACCATCACCGTTGTCGATGTAATTGGCCCTTCCTGATAAGCTTTGATGATGCCATCACTGACTTCACGAGTCAAACCAAAGTCATCACAGTTGATAATTAAACGTGTAATCATACTAAACTATAAACATTTCTTTGATATCACTGATTTCCTGTTCTGTTAAGCCAATATCAAGTAAATAAGCCTTCGCCGAACCATAATGTTCACGCAGGTAATCCAGTAAGATCAGCATATAACGTGGCGAAGAACGCAGATAAGCCTGTGTTGCTTCATCCATAATATCTTCAAGTGATTCAATGATTTCAAGATTTAAACCATAG
>JAGBPZ010000122.1 GCA_017633115.1 Erysipelotrichaceae bacterium
AATTCTGCAAGCAACTGTTTATAGTGTCCTTTCATTAGCGTTAGGAGACCTTTGTAGGATTCACCAAAGCCTTCATCATGAAAATGGGCAAACATGTATTGATACATCGTTTCAAGCACTTCATCATCGCTATGCTCTATTAAAAGCTGCCACATAGCTTCAAGACGACGATACTGAACAGTATCAAAGTCATTAAAGTCAAAGCGTTCGACTAGCAATTGTGAAAGCTTGAATCCCGACAACTGATTATCCATCAGGACACGGTAAATCTCATCAAGACACTTATCAATATAATCAGCTTTATTGTTTGTTTCTTCAGGAAGTGACAAAGTATCAGTGACATCTTCATTTTTGTCATCCTGCTGGCGTAATTGACGCACATAATCACGCAATGTATCGAGGTCCATTTCATCAATGGGATCAATTTCAACATCCACATCATCACTGGCATAAAGCACTGCAGCCATATGTTTACAAGGATTACCATTATTGGCAAAAGGACAATCACAAAACATTTCCTGAATATCACCATGATCGTCAAGGCTGATTGTGACATCATAATCATGCATGCCCGTAACTGTCGCCGTAATCATCTTCGGCGTCTTTTTAATTGCCTTAACAGCATCAGTCATATAATAAGCATAACCACGCTCTAAAATGCGTTCATTGAAATATTTTTGCCACTCCATAATCATCACCTCGGTTCTCTATTCATTATTATAGTCGAAGCACTTTTAAAAATAAATGTCTAATACTTCTGTCAATTTATGAAAAATTTTCTTGATAAGTATTGACAATGACCTTATACATTTGTATTATTGTATTAACCACTTAATACAATAATACAAAGAAGGAGATATAAATGAGTTGGAAATTTGAAAGCGGTATTCCAATCTATAGTCAGATCATGGATATTATCAAGCTGCGTATTCTGAGTGGTATCTACACCCCTGGAGGCAAACTCCCAGGTGTCAGAGATTTGGCCCTTGAAGCAGGTGTCAATCCTAATACAATGCAGCGTGCCATGGCAGGATTAGAAAATGAAGGTCTGGTGCGATCAGTACGTACAAGTGGACGTTATATTACTGACGACGAAGATCTCATCAATGTATTACGTATGGAATTGAGCCGTACTAAAGTTGAACAGTTTTATCATGATATGAAAGCTATTGGTCTCACCCAGGAAGAAGTCATATCACTAGTTTTATCTTATGGAGGAATGAAAAAATGAGTCGTTTTGAATGTCATGCCCTGACTAAAAAATATGGTCAGACTACTGCCCTTGACAACATTGAGTTATCACTCGAAGCTGGTCAAATCGTTGGTCTATTAGGCCCTAACGGCAGTGGTAAGACTACTTTAATCAAAATCGCCAACAATCTTTTAACGGTGACCGAAGGATCACTTACTATTGAAGGTCTTAAACCAGGAAAACAGACAAAATCTATGGTTGCTTATCTGCCCGATCAGGAATGCCTGCCAGGATTTATGAATGTCAATGACCTGATTCGTTACTATAAAGACTTCTTTAGTGATTTTAATGAATATAAATGTCGTAAGATGCTTGATTCACTTGATATCAGCCATAAGATGACACTTAAGAAGATGTCTAAAGGTACTCGAGAAAAAGTCCAGTTAATTATGACAATGAGCCGTGATGCCCAGATTTATCTACTTGATGAACCGATTGCCGGCGTTGACCCAGCTGCTCGTGATTATGTTCTTAATACGATTATCAATAACTATTCACCAAAAGCACTGGTCATTATTTCAACCCATCTTATTGCCGATGTTGAACCAATTTTAGATGATATCGTCTTTATCAACAATGGCCATATTGTTTTGCATCAGAACGCTGATGATTTACGTGAAGAACATGGCATGAGTGTTGATGCCTATTTCCGTGAAACCTTTAGATATTAAGGAGAATCATTATGTTTGGAAAACTATTAAAATATGAAATGAAAGCCATCTCGCGTACAATGTTGCCAATTTACCTGCTGACACTCGTTTCAAGTGTTTTTGCTGGTGCATCAATTGGTTATTCAAGTAATAATGCTTCAAGTTTTCTACCAGCAACAGGCTTAACGGCATATACAATTCTTGTTGGCTTAACTTTTGGTGTTTGTCTATTCGTTAATATTCTGCGCTTCCGTGATGATCTTTTTGGGAAAAAAGCTTATTCCACTTTGACATTACCAGTGTCATTGCCATCCCATATCTTTGCGAAATTGTTGGCATCAACCATCTGGATGTTTTTCTCAAGTGTGATCTTCATCACCAGTATTATTATTCTGACGATTGCTGCTGGTAAGTTTAACCCTGCCTTTATCATTGAAAATCCACAAAAGATCATCGATCAGTTTACCCGTTTAAGCAGCAAAGATTTAGCCATGGCCGCAGGTATTATATTGACATCATTCATCTCATCAATGATGCATATCTATGCCTCTATCGCAGTTGGTTATCAGTTCCACCAGCATCCTTTATTAGCTTCAATCATTGCTTATATCGTGACTGGTGTCATCTCAATTGCTTTTATTAACTTCTCAGTAGATGATTTAGCAATGTTCATGCTTGTATCACGCAGTATCGAAGCGGTCATCTTCTTCGGTATCTGTTATGGTATTATGCGATTCCATATGAATCTTGAATAGTTAGAATCGGGACGTCAAAGTTCCGGTTCTTTTTGTTTGCATGAAGCTTCAGTATTGTTTATACTGAATGAGCAGGAGTGTGATCAATTATGATTAAAGCGATATTCTTCGACATCGATGGGACGTTGATTAACTATTCTCGTCACATGCCCCTTTCGACAGTCAAAGCCCTTAAAGCACTTAAAGCTCAGAATACAAAACTGTTTATTGCCAGCGGTCGTCCACCATCAATGCTTAATGAGATCATCAATGAGGTACCCGTTGAATTTGATGGATTCATTTTGCTCAACGGGCAATATTGTTACATTGATCATCATGTCATTCGTGATTTAAGTTTTGATGATCAGCAGATCCGCAGTGTGCTTGACTTTTTAAAAGAAAAACGCATTGGCACCCTGATCGTTGATACAACTGGCACCTATGCCAATATCACAAATGATGATACGATGCAGGAAGAATTTCTTATGACCCTCAAAGAGCTCGGTGTTACACAATATAACGAATCTCATTTAGGTACATATCCCGTAAGACAACTGATGGCTCATATCAAAAGCGATGATCAGGAAACACTGGAGCAATTCTTTGAATTGATGCCTGATGCCAAAGGATTAAGATGGAACCATTTTTCAATGGACGTCGTTCATACGATCAGTGGTAAAGACAAAGGCATCGATGCCATCTGTGAAGAATTAGGAATCGGATTAGAAGAAACAATGGCTTTTGGTGATGGAGATAATGATATCGATATGATCAAACATGCAGGTATTGGTGTTGCCATGGGCAACGCAATTGAAACCCTCAAGAAAAACGCCGACTATATCACCGATGATGTTAATGAAGATGGTCTCTATAATGCGCTGCTTCATTTCAATGTTCTTTCTCAAAACAGCGAATAACGCTGTTTTTTCATTTAAAAAGAAAAAAGGACGTGTTAATCACGTCCTGTTGCGCTTATTAGTTCAGCGAAATAATCCATCGCAGCATCAAATTGTGAGAAGTCTGACATACGCCACATCCAGTTTGGTTCCCCAATCGTACCTGGCGTATTAAAACGACATTCTGTTGGCAGGCCCATTAAGTCCCATGCGGGAACAATGACAGTATCAGCTTTTGTATCCAGGCAATAGTGGATGACTTTACGATATAAAAGTTTTTCATTATAGTCCTTGGTCTCTTTTTCGATAATAGCCATTTCTTTATCATCAATGGTTGTCAGCCAGGAAGCTAAAGTATCATTATCATGTGTGCCTGTATACACAATGACCTTACTTAAATCAAACTTCTTGTCCATGTGATGGAATTGATAAATAAACATGCCCTTAAAGCCATAGTGATCACGTAGTTCATAGACTTCTTCGCGTAACTCACCTAAATCTTCAGCCAGGATATTGGCATCAGGATACTTTTTAAAGAAGGTATCAAATAAGTCATAACCAGGTGCTTCGACCCATTCACCAATGACCGCAGTAGGTTCACTGGCAGGAATTTTCCAGTAAGTATCAAAGCCACGGAAATGGTCAATACGTAGAACATTGTACAAATCTAAAGCTGAGCCTAAACGCTTTGTCCAGAATTCAAAGTCATGTTCTTTTAAATAATCCCAGTCATAGATTGGATTACCCCAGCGCTGTCCATATTTTGCGAAATAATCTGGGGGTACACCGGCAACAAATGATGGTGAGCCATCTTCCTCTAAAAGGAAGCTTTCCTGATTCAACCACACATCAGCACTGTCAAGGCCAACATAGATTGGCATATCACCAATAATCATGATGTCACGTTCATTGGCATACTCTTTGATGGCAAGCCACTGTTTAAAGAAATAGAATTGTAAAAACTTCTGATACAACATTTCCACATCGAAAAGCGTATGTGGGAAGGCTTGTTTCTGAGGGTATTCCTTATAATCCTTTTCCCAATGCGTCCAGTCCAGACCACCATTATGATTTTTGAACACACGGTACATGACATAACCTTCCAGCCAGTCATGAGTGGCTTCAAATTCTTTGAATTCATCCGTTACTTCAAAACGAGCGAATGCTTTTCTAAAGAGTTCGTTTTTATAAGCTCTGACTTCTTCATAGGCAACACGTGTCGTGTCCTGATTGAAGGCTTCAACTTCCTCACTCTTCAACAGTCCTTCTTCTACTAGATTATGGAGACTGATATAAATTTCATCACCGGCAAAACTCGAATATGGCTGATATGGCGAATTACCATAAGCCAAAGGATTAAGTGGCAGAATCTGCCAAATCTTTACACGAGCAGCGGCTAGCTTATCGATAAACTGATAAGCTGATTGTCCAAAATCACCAATACCATTACGACCAGGCAGAGATGAAATTGGACATAATACTCCTGCATTTTTCATATCTATTGGTTCCTTTCAACGCAATCTCTAAGGGCTATTATATCATGGCCGTAAGATGGGATGAAGTTTTTTCTTTTCTCCGACAATTCTTGACAAGGATGATTGTCATGGGCACAATGGGACTGAGGTGAAACAAATATGAACAAATTATTAGTTGTCGTTGATTATCAAAAGGACTTCGTCGATGGCTCGTTGGGAAATGAAGCCGCTGTTGCGATCAAAGATAATGTTGTCGCTATGATCAAATCCTACCAGGAACGTGGTGATGATGTCATTTTTACTCTGGATACCCATAATGAAGACTATATGTCAACTTATGAAGGACTGCACTTACCAGTACCACATTGCATTAAAGGGACTGATGGTCATCAACTCTATGGTGAACTAGGCACATTAGTTTCAGGCTGCCAGACATTTGAAAAAGGCACCTTCCCTTCTTTAGCACTGGCCAATTATTTAGCCGACAAGGATTATCAGGAAGTTGGCGTCATCGGTGTGGTTACTGATATCTGTGTCCTGTCAAACTGTATCATGATCAAATCAGCACTGCCAAATGCAGCCATCACAGTTTATAAAGATTGTTGCGCATCTAATGATCCAGTACAGGAACAAAAAGCCTATGATGTCATGAAAGGTTCATTACAAATTAACGTTGAATAATCAAAAAGCTTCTGAACAAAAATCAGAAGCTTTTTATATGAGTTCAAAATGTTTCATCGCATTGTAAACGCCATCTTCAGTAATTGGTGTCGTAATATAATCAGCGACTTCTTTTAAATCATCAACCGCATTACCAAGCGCAATACCAACACCAGCTGCTTTGATCATCTTAATGTCATTATAGCCATCACCAAAGGCATAGACATGATCAAGAGGCACACCTAGTTTTTCGGCAATATGAGTCATCGCCGTTGCTTTATCATGACCAATAATGGTGACATCAGCACTTGGATGAGGAAAATGATCGTTTAAAATACACTCATCTTTCAGCACTTCACGTAAGTGTTTAAAGTGATCTTTATCTTTATACAGCAAATCAAAATTATAAGCTTTGATGGCATGTTCATCAAATTCTTTAACAAGGAAGCCCTCATACCAGGCTTTTTTTGCATCCTCAAACTGTTCATCACTGCCTTCAAAATAGCCATGTTCAGTACCAAAGAATTCAAAAGCGGCATCATTGTCTCTAAGCTTTGCAACTAATGCG
>JAGBPZ010000022.1 GCA_017633115.1 Erysipelotrichaceae bacterium
ATTTTCAGGGAAATCAATGAAATATGGATAATCAGCTGCATCCATTGACTGGGCAAATTCCTTCTGGAATCTCTGACCTCTTGAGAAACGGTCAGGCTGGAAGAACGCAACGATTGGTTTGCCAGGGAAACGGGTTCTTGTTTCTTCAATGACGAACTTAATGGCAGTTGGATGATGTGCATAGTCATCAATGTAGACATTGCCATTAGCTTCCTTGACTGTATAACGTCTCTTGACACCTTCAAATGTTGCCATGCGGTTTTGGATATAATCTGCTTCCATACCTTCAAGGTAACCTAAAGTGATAACACCAAGTAAGTCATAAAGTGTATGCATACCAAATAGTGGTACTGCAAAATGACCAAACAGTTCACCATGAGCATAGACATCAAATGATAAACCATCTTTATTGTTGATGACATTAACGGCGCGGATATCATTGCTTTCCTTTAAACCAAATTTGACAACTGGTTTAGTGTAGTTAAGATGTGGTAAATGTGGATCATCGCCCCAGATGACAACTTCTTTCTTAGCCTGGTTGGCATAAGTTTCAAATGACTTTAAATATTGATCCATGCTCTTAAAATAGTCAACATGGTCTAATTCAATGTTGTTGATGAGTGCATAGTCATTATGATAGTAAAGGAAATGATCCATATATTCATCTGTTTCACTGATGAAATATTTTGCATCTTTAACGGCATAACCAGTACCATCACCAATCAGGACACAAGTCTTATCATAATCTTTAAACAAATGATAAGCCATACCTGTGGTTGTCGTTTTACCATGGGTACCAGCGATACCAATAGAGATATAGTTTTCCATTAATTTGCCAAGGAATTCGCAATAACCATAGACAGTCACATTTGGATTGTCATAAGCCGCTGCCACTTCTTCGTTTGTTTCACGATGGAAGTCATTACCCTTAATGACAGTATAGCCATCTTTAATGTTATCCTTGTTGAAAGAATAAATTGGAATATTTCTCTTTTCCAGTTCAGCTTGAATAAAAATATATTTATCAATATCACTACCTGATACTTCGTAGCCCAGGTCATGAAGAATTTCGGCTAAAGAAGCCATACCTGAACCTTTAATACCAATGAAATAATACATACAATAATCACCTCGTGCCTATTTTATCACAAATCACATTGGTAAAACATGGATAGACGTTAATTTTCACTATTATTTTCATTGTCTTCTGACACACAAAAACGCAGCTTTGCCTGATTATAGCAGAAACTGCGTTTTGCTTTTAATAATAGTGAATTTGCACCTTTGGACAATGATCTATAGCCACTTCACTGACTTTCGTTCCAGTAGGTATATATAAGTCTGTCAGTTCTGGTAATGAGCTGAAAGCTTTACCATAAATACGTTTCACACCTTTACCCAACCGGATGGTTTTAAGACTAGCACATTCTGTAAATGTATAAGGCAAAATTAGTCTTACTTCATCAGGAACATTGACTTCTTCAACACCACAACGGACAAAAGCATATTGCATTAAATCCATCAAATGAGGAGGAAGCTCAAGACTTTTCAATTGATCAAGGCCATCAAAAATATGACCACCAATGCAAGTGATGGTATCAGGAATCGTAATCGTTTCGATTTCACTGTGATGTGCATATAAACTGTCATACATTAATGTTACTGGCTTACCATAGAAGGTATTTGGTACAACAACGTTAACATCATCACCTTCATAATGCATCAACATATATGTATCATTATCCGCTAATTTATAATTATACTCTCCCATATTCGACACCTCTTTTTGTCTGAGCTTATTGTAGCATACATTTTGTCAAACATAAAATGAAACACTTCACTCTTCTATATAGTCGTGTATAATAGTGATATCAGAAAATGGAGGTAGATTTATGGATCCACAAACACTTATTGACATTTTAAAAGTTGCTACAAAGCTTAAAACCACCATGCGTCATTGTTGGTTGGCGGAAGGTCGACAGGAAAGTGTCGCTGATCACTCATGGCGTATTGCGCTGATGGCAATGCTGCTGGAATCAGAATTTCCTGACATTGATATCAATAAGGTCATCAAAATGTGTCTGATCCATGATTTAGGTGAAGCTTTTACGGGCGATATCCCTACTTTCATCAAGACTAATGAGGATGCCTTAACTGAAGATGATATCTTCCAGGCATGGATCAATCAGTTCCCTGAACCCACAAAGTCATCATGGCAATCATTACTTGAAGAAATGAATGCCTTAGAAACAAATGAAGCCAAAATGTTTAAAGCTCTTGATAAGATCGAAGCATTGATCTCTCACAATGAATCAGACTTAAGTACCTGGCTACCTTTAGAATATGATCTTCAATATACCTATGGTGTCGAGAACATGCAGTTCTCAGATTATTTCATCGCTTTACGTCAACTCGTAGATGAATGGACGACTGAAAAAATCAATAATGAAAAATAAAAGAGGATGATTGAACAACCCCCAAAGTTAGACCAACAATCTAACGATTGGAGAGTGATTCAGTCATCCCCTTTTTTGATTATTCAATAATTGTCAATTCCTTTGGATAGTTGTTGAGACGACGACAGCCATCTTTAGTGACCATCACTAAGTCTTCAATACGTACCCCAAATTCACCTTCGATATAGACACCGGGTTCAACAGAGAAAATCATTCCTTCTTCAGCGATAATATCACTGACTGGTGAAGCCTCACCCTGTTCATGAACATCCTGACCGATGAAATGACCTAAGCGGTGATTGAACTGTGGACCATAACCGCCTTCAGTAATAATATTGCGGGCAATGGCATCGATATCACAAAGTTTTACACCTGGTTTAATAGCTTCTTCGGCTGCGAGTTGTGCCTTCAAGACAAGATTATAGACATAGCGCTGTTTGTCTGAGACTTCTTTATAGAAGAATGTACGTGTCATGTCACTGCAATA
>JAGBPZ010000123.1 GCA_017633115.1 Erysipelotrichaceae bacterium
AATCCGCCAGTTGATAACATCGATACCTTAACTGCTAATATCCAAAAAGGTGAAACAACTAAGATTCATGTCCTTCAATGTGCTACTGTCACTAAAGGCATGAAAGGACAAGAGCTTGTAGATATGAAAGCCTTAAAAGCAGCCGGTGCTGCAGGTTTTACTGATGATGGTATCCCTATTCTTAATAAGGACCTTGTTTATGAAGCCTTTAAACAAGCAAAAAAACTTGATATGCCTGTCAGTCTTCATGAAGAAGATCCAGAATACATTTTAGCTCCAGGTGTCAACATGGGTAAAGTGTCTCAATCGATCAATTATGGTGGTGCTTCTCATAAAGCGGAAGATGTCATGGTTGAACGTGATTGTCAGATTGCTCTTGAAACAGGTGCACGTGTCTGTATTCAACATATCAGCTCTAAAGAATCTGTTGATATTGTCAGACGCTATCATCACCGCTGCGATGTTCATGCAGAAGCAACACCTCATCATTTCACACTTACTGAAGATGCTATTCTTAAATATGGCACTAATGCCAGAATGAATCCGCCAGTACGTACAGAAGAAGATCGTCTCGCAATCATCGAAGGTCTTAAAGATGGTACGATTGATATGATTGTCACTGACCATGCACCTCATAGTGACGAAGAAAAAGCTCGTGAGATGAGTAAAGCACCAAGTGGGATTACAGGTCTTGAAACGTCTTTAGCTCTTGGCATCAAGTCTTTAGTTCAGCCAGGTCATATTTCCATGATGAAACTAATGGCGTTAATGAGCAAGAATCCAAGTGAATTTTATCATCTAACGCCTGTCAGCATTCAACCAGGTGCTAAAGCTGACCTAGTCATCTTTAATCCAGATGAAACATGGCTTGTAGATCACTTTGCATCAAAAGCCAGCAACTCCCCTTTTATTGGTTGGGAATTACCTGGCAAAATTCATTACACAATATGTAATGGTCAAATTGTTTATAAGGGTTAGAAAAAGGAAGCTTAGCGCTTCCTCTTTTTATGTCTCAACTTCCTGAGAAATTTTACGATTTTTATAATTTGGGTCATCCGTCACTTCTTTGGTGATGTGAATCAGTTCAGGGAATTTAAGTTCTTCGTCGTTATTATTGATTTTGACTTTGACCATGACCTTATCAGGCCAGTTGGCGATATAGTCTACTTCTGTATACTGCCCCTTATAGTTGAAAGTATAGCGTGCTTTATAAAGCGAATACATATTTAAATCTTCATAGCGTAACAATGCGATATATTCTTTGGCATTGATGACACGTTCTCGTTCGATATAAGCATCTTCTTCAATACGCTGTTTAACAATCTGAATATAATTGTAGTACTTCCCTGACTTAATCATACGAAGACGGATTTCACTATCAGGTGAATCTGAATGAAGATAAGTCTGTAAGATTTCTGTTTTCTTAACACCAGGAATTTTGGCAATCTGATGAGGATCCACAAAGTCAGCTAAGAACTTACGTTTGATATCATATGGTTCATCTTCGCCAAGGAACATTGCCATTTCGTGGATAAGATATTTCATCTTCATGGTGAATCCTGAGCGGTTATCAACACGCGTGATGTGAGGATGAGCTTCCCAACAATGATAAAGTCGATTGTCAAGAGCGATGGCTTCATCAACAGTTTCATAGCGAGCCGCATTGTTGGCAGTGGAATAAAACTGAGGTGCACCATTGGCGGCTGTGACTAAATGAAAGACTGCATCATAATCAGCTAAGGCTTCAGACGCTTTGATGCCATTATAAGCAAGGACACGTTCAAATTCTTCATCTGTCATATAGGCTTTATTATCGAAAATACCACGGTCACAAACAATCAGGATTTTGCGTTCAGGCATTGTCTTTGCTGCCTGCAAGAATAATTGTTCCTTTCTCAGCTGTAAGGCAACCTGAACCTTCTGATATTCTTCATTAGTACCACATGTCCATGGAGCAACACCACCGGAAATCAGTTCTGTAGCTGTTTCAGGTATAAATAATACCTTGTAACCCATACGTCCAAAAGCATTCTGAACCCAGCTCATGGCAGTTGTTTTGCCAGCACAAGGACCACCTGTAATGACGACTTTTTTAATGATTTGTTCTTCCATACGTTATCACCTACTCCACTACATATTATATCAAATTCACCTATAAATAGATACTGCGAAAAATGTTTGAGTTTCTATCACTCTGAAATCTATGGTATTATGAAATAGAAATAGAGGTGATTATATGCCAGGACCAAGAGGCCCAATGGGACGTAGTTTTCTCACAGAAGAAGAAAAAGCCAATCGTCCAAAAGTGACGTGGCCTTTACTTAAACGTGTTTTATCTTATCTTGCACCATATTGGAAACAAATGGTGCTCGTTATTGTGGCAATTCTAGTGTCATCAGTTCTTTCATTGCTGCCTTCAATTTTGACAGGACGCATTATTGATGAAGGTCTGATTGCACGTAATATGAATGCTTTGATTAAGTACATCTTGTTATCTTTAGGTGTCACTTTAGCTGCCAACCTGATTGGTGTCTTACAAAGCTATCTGAATTCATGGATTGCCCAACATGTCACCTTCGACATGCGCAACAGTATGTATCGCAAGTTACAATCGATGTCACAGCGTTTCTTTACGACCAATAATCAGGGTGATATTATCATGAGAATGACAAGTGATATCGACGGTGTTCAGTCAACGATCACACGTACCATGACAGATATTTTATCAAATGCCATCACATTGATTGTTGCTGTCATTTTGATGTATCGTCAAAACTGGATCCTTGCCACAGTTGGTGTCATCATTATTCCTTTATTTACGATTCCAACCCGTACCGCTGGTAAAACAAGATGGAATCTAACACGAGAATCACAGGAATGCAATGATGAAATCAATGGCATCCTCAATGAAACGCTATCTGTCAGCGGACAATTGCTTGTTAAACTTTTCAACAAAGAAGAAGTTGAATATGAACGTTACGAAAAGGTCAATGAAAAGATGATTAGACTTAATATCAGAGAGTCCATGGCTGGCCGCTGGTTTAGAGTCATCATTTCAACAACGGCTTCTATTGGCCCAATGCTGCTTTATCTTGTGGGTGGTATTATCATGATGCGATATGATGAAACTCTCACCGTTGGTGGTATTACCGTTCTTGTGACTCTTCTTAATAATATGTATCGTCCTGTCAATCAATTACTGGATTTCCAAGTTGAATGGATTCGTTCCATGGCATTATTCACTAGACTTTTTGCCTACTATGATATGGAACCAGAAGTTCAGAATAAAGAAAATGCCCTTATTCCAAAGACAACTATTGGAACTGTGACGTTTGATCATGTTGGTTTCTATTATGACCCTGAACGACAGATCCTAAAAGACATTAACTTCTACTTACCAAGCGGACAATGTGTGGCCATCGTTGGTCCTTCAGGTTCAGGTAAAAGTACTCTTGTCAACCTGATTCCTCGACTCTATGATGTCACTGAAGGTGCTGTTCTTTTTGATGGCATCGACGTTCGTGATTTAGATCTTAATTATTTACGTAGTTGTGTTGGCATCGTATCTCAGGAAACCTATCTTTTTAATGGCACGATTCGTGATAATCTTCTCTATGCTAAACCTGACGCCACTGAAGCCGAATTGATTGATGCCTGTGATCAGGCCAATATCCTTGATTTCATCAATAAGCAGGAACTTGGCTTTGATACGATGGTTGGTAATCGTGGCTTAAAATTATCAGGTGGTGAAAAACAACGATTATCCATTGCCCGAGTTTTATTAAAAGACCCTGACGTTCTGATTTTTGATGAAGCAACATCATCTCTAGATTCAATTTCTGAACGTAAGATCCAGGAAGCAATCGATCCTCTGATTGAAGAACGTACAAGTATCCTGATTGCTCACCGTCTCTCTACAATTCTTGCTGCTGATACAATTCTTGTCGTCAAAGATGGTATCATCGTTGAACGCGGCACCCATGAAGAACTACTCGCCAAAGATGGTGTTTATAAAGAATTGTATGAAACCCAGTTTACCGTCAGAAGTAAAAAGCCTAAAGAATGATTTATCTTTTCTTGAAAATAGAACAAATATCAAAAGTATATCCTTTGTCGATGATCACAAAATGCTATATAATAGTAACAGTTAATTATTTAAATAACGAAAAATAGCAAGGAGTTTTAACATGAAAAAGAATTTAGGAAAAGTGGCTGCAGTTTATCCAATGCCAGTCCTGATGGTCGCTGCATATGACGAAAACGATATTGTGAACGTCATGAATGCTGCCTGGGGCATGACTTGTGCCACTGATAAGATTGCATTATTTATTGACGAAGAACACAAAACAACACAGAATATTCTAAAAACTAAAGCTTTCACAGTCAGTATTGCTGATGTAGCTCATATGGATGTAGCTGATTTCTTTGGTATCGCTACTGGCAATAAGATGCCAGATAAATTCGCAAAGACAGGCTATCACGCAACAACCAGCACATTTGTTCATGCACCAATTGTTGAAGAGTTCCCTGTCACTATGGAATGTGAATTGGCTGAAGTCATTGATACTGACAATATGTATGCCATCGTTGGTACAATCGTCAATGTCTGTGCTGACGAAGAAGTCTTGAATGAAAAAGATAAGATTGATCCATTAAAGCTCAACGCTCTTATCTTTGATCAGTTCCAAAGCGGCTATTATGTATCAACTGAAAAAGTCGGTCAGGCATGGAACGCTGGTGCTGATTTATTTAAGAAGTCTAAGTAAATTAAAACGATTCTTTCATCATCGAAAGAATCGCTTTTTTATTGCTGGATTGTCTTCACGACTTTAGCCGGAACACCTGCAGCTATACTATTATCAGGGATATCTTTAGTAACCACACTGCCCGCGGCAATCACACAGCCATTACCAATCTTTACCCCTGGCATGACAGAGACATTGGCTCCTAACCAACAGTTATTGCCAATTGTGATCGGCAATGCTCTTTCAAGACCACGATTGCGTGCTTCATAATCAAGAGGATGAGTGGCTGTATAAAGACCTGTATAAGGCCCAAAGAAGCAATAATCCCCAACGGTGATGGTAGCACAATCCATGAAATAACAATTACAATTCACAAACACATTTTTACCTAGTTTGATATTAGTTCCATAATCAACCTGAAATGGCGTAATGATTTCAATGTTTTCTGGCAGTTCGCCAAATAACTTTTCAATAATTTGATTCTTACTTTCAACATCATCCGGTCTTATCTGGTTGAGATCATAGGCAATCGCTTTAGCGACACGTCGCATCTCTATCAACATTTCATCATTATTGGCATCGTACCACTCGCCATGTTTCATTTTTGTGATTTCATCCATTAGTAGTTTTCTCCTGTTATCAATAGCTTTTTCATTATATAATAAAGTGTTGCTTCATTTTCTTTTGCTCCCTGATTGACATAACTGGTAATAATTCCAGTCAATCCTCCTGAGACAAAACGGGAAATGTAGTCGCGATATTGATCAGTGTAACGCTCTTTTAAATAAGGCGACTGCGATAAATCATCATAAAAGCTTTCGCTGATAATATATGTAATATCATTGCGTACCAGCATCCCCAACAAGTCTTTATTATCAACAATATAATGGGCATAATATCGTATCATATCGTCAAATGTATGTGATTTTTGACAGACTTCGATACAACATGGTTCATGTAGTGCATACAAAATGACATTATCTCTGACATTAAATAGAGTATAAAATGTCTGTCTTGATACCGATGCTGCCTTACATAATTCACTGATGCTGATTGATGCATAAGGTTTTTCATCCATCAACATCAACAACGCATCAACGATCTGCTGTTGTGAACTGATAGCCGTTTTATTCTTTCCGTGATACATATGACCACTCCTTAATCATATAACTTGACAACTGTCAATGTTTCTTGTATATTTAGTATATCAAATAAGTACTTTCGTGTCAAAAAACCCTTTAGGGCTTAATTTTTTTAAATTTTGATTAGCACTTATTGATGCTATTTGCTAAAAAGGAGGTATCATATGGCAGTATTACCTATTTACAATATGATTGCAGTACCAGATGCAAACATCTATTTTAAAACTGACGATTATCGCAACATGACAGGAAAGAATCCAATTATGAGTGAAAAGGTCACATTGATTATCTCCCGTCATCAAAAGAAACGTAATGAGCTCACCAGCGACTCGTTCTACCCTATCGGTATTAATGGTGTCATTGATGAAATCAATAAAGAAGGCTATATCAGCATCAGTCTGAGAAACCGTGTCAATATTGATGAAGTCTATATCTATCCTGATGGTCGTATCGATTTATCGCTGTCCACAAGACATGATATTCAGGATTTAGACGAAGAAGATGCTGAACGACGACTCAATGCTTTAAAACGTTCTATCATCAATTATTCGCAAAACAATCAATATAACGAAGCTATTCGTATCTATGCCGCCAGATGGCAGCATATCGAACAAATCGGTGTCGCGCTTTCGCCATGGATGATTGTTTCCAACAAAGAACGTTATGAACTTCTAGCGATTGATTCCCAGCAGGAACGATTCAACAGAATCGAGGAACTGATTTACGAAAGTCTGGAAATGAACAAGATTTCCAATAAGGCACGTAATGAGCAGGAAGAAGAATACCAGAAGATGTATCGTGAATCTGCCATTAAAAAGCAGATGGATATCCTACAGCAGGAACTCGATGAAATGCATCCAGAAAATGTTTCAGATATCCGCCGCATGGAAATTCAACTTGAAGAATCAGAGATGAATGAAACAGCTCGTAAAGAAGCACAAAAGATCATCAATCGTATCAAATCTGAAGGTCAAAATGGTGCTGAAACAGGCATGCTGATGGATTACATGGACTTCATGCTCTCCCTTCCATGGGCAAAAGAAAAAGGTCAATATGGTGACCTGAAAAAAGCCGGTGAAATTCTTGATGAAGATCACTTTGGTCTTGATAAAGTCAAGAAACGTATTTTGGAACAGATTGCGGTCATGAATCTTAAAGGTCAACAGTCAGGTAGTATCCTGTTGTTCGTTGGTGCCCCAGGTACAGGTAAGACATCAATTGGTCAGTCAATTGCCCGTGCATTAGATCGTGCCTATGTCCGTGTCAGCCTTGGCGGTGTTCGTGATGAAGCAGATATCCGTGGTCATCGTCGTACTTACATTGGCGCTATGCCTGGACGTATTATTGA
Source organism: Erysipelotrichaceae bacterium (assembly GCA_017633115.1). Classification (GTDB taxonomy): domain Bacteria; phylum Bacillota_I; class Bacilli_A; order Erysipelotrichales; family Coprobacillaceae; genus RGIG9341. Next base: position 7,236 of record JAGBPZ010000123.1, read on the forward strand.
TGGTATCCACAAGAGTGGAGTGTCCAATCCAGTTATGGTTTTAGATGAAGTTGATAAATTATCAATGTCCTATAATGGTGACCCAGCTAGTGCTTTACTGGAAGTTTTAGACCCTGAACAAAACAGCACCTTCACTGATCACTATCTCAATGTCCCATTTGATTTATCAGATGTTTTCTTCATCTGTACGGCCAATACTTTAGAGACAATTCCTGAACCATTATTGAACCGTATGGAAGTCATTCAATTCCAAGGCTATACACCATTAGAAAAACTGGAAATCGCTAAGCAGCACTTATTACCTAAAGCCATTATTGCAACTGGATTAAAAGATGATCAGATCAATGTTACTGATGAAGCCATCGCTAAAGTCATTGATGATTATACAAGAGAAGCCGGTGTACGTGGTCTGAAGAAACGTATGGACATGATTTGTCGTTCAACAGCGGTTAAAATCGTCTCCGGTGATGTCGATCATATTGATGTTACAACCGAAAATGTTGGTGAATTCATGGATATCAATCCACTACCACATAAAAATGTTAGAGAATCTGCTCATCCTGGTATCGTGACTGGCTTAGCCTGGACAAGTGTTGGTGGTGAAATCCTCTATATTGAAACGATTAAAACCAAAGGTAAAGGTAAACTCACCATCACCGGTCAATTAGGTGATGTCATGAAAGAATCAGCACAGATTGCCTTAAGTCTTGTGAAATCTATTTTCCCAGAAGAAGCCAAAATCTTTGATGAACATGATATTCATATTCATGTGCCAGATGGTGCCACACCTAAAGACGGCCCTTCTGCTGGTATCACATTGACAACTGCTCTGTCATCATTGATTACTGATGTTGCTGTCTCACCTGCAGTCGCCATGACTGGTGAAGTCTCACTTCAGGGACGTGTCAATCCAATTGGTGGCCTGCCTGAAAAACTAATGGCAGCACAGCGCAGTGGTGTTAAACGTGTCTTTATCCCCGTTGATAATGTCAACGATTTAAAAGATGTTGCTCAGGAAGTCAAAGACACATTGACAATTACTCCTGTCAGTGAAGTCACTGATGTTCTTAAAGCTTTATCCATTCTTTAATCAAATACCTTCTGTCAATTAGGCAGAAGGTATTTTTGCATTTAAAAAAGCTCTCTGCTTCAAGCAGAAAGCTATTTCATTGCCTTTTTGATTTGTTCCATTAAACCAATATAAGTGATTGAATCATTGTAGCTCATACGTGGTGATTCGATTAATCCTTCGCAAATACAACGATGAACTTCCGCAATTTCAGTATGGAAATCATCAATGATATATTTGGCGTCCAAAGCAAATGATGTACCATCATCAAGTTCAACATCAGCATGTTCTGGACGATAGAATGGATTCATGGTAATCTTGCCTTTTGTCCCGGTGATGACACCAAAACGTTTATTTGTAGGATCATCGATAGCCGATTCACAATCAGCAGTTGCCCCATTCGCATAGGTTATATGGCTGTTCTGATGAACATCAACATCATAATTAATCACATAATCGACTTTCACATCAACAACATCTTCTTTGATGAAATCCTGCACAAAAGCTAACCCATAACAGCCGGCATCATAAAGAGTACCACCCTGTTTAACATCATACATATAATGGTTTTCAATATATGGGAGTTCAAAAGTGAAATGGTTTTCGATGTGAGTAATGTCACCAATCGTACCTTCACTAATTGTTTGATGAACAAGATTCATCAATGGAATAAATCTTGCTTTCATTGCTTCCATGAAGAACAGATGATGCTCTTTAGCATATGCTGCAATGGTCTTAATATCTTCCTGTGTCAATGTCGCAGGCTTTTCAGTCATGACATGTTTGCCATGTTCAAGTGAAGCCATGATCCATTGATAGTGAAAACCATGTGGCACAGCAATGTAGATGACATCAACGTCATCATCTTCTAACATGTCATTATAGTTATCATAAAGTTTGACTGGATGAAAAGCTTCATCAAAAGCTTTTCTTTTAGATTCAGTAAAACTCGCACCAGCATAAAAACAAGCATCGTCAAAATTTGCAAGACTTTCACAAAAACGTGTTGCAATACCGCCTAATCCTAAAACACCCCATTTAATCATCATCGAATCCTCCTTAAGTTTATTATATAGAATATCTATAAGTTATACAGAATCTAAAGTCATAATGCACTAAAAATTAAAAACTTATCCGTAGAAAACAGGTAATAAAGAAGATTTAGTAACATATTGTGAGTATTGATCATTGAAATCTTGTTGATATCTAGTTGATTGTAATGCTCTGTTTACCATGGAACTTCTCATCATACTTAACATCATCTTCAGGATCAGCATCACTCCACCATTCGTAGTCTAAAGCACAGATTTCAACGTAATAAGTCTTCCCTTTCTTTAACCCCGTCACTTTACCTTTCCCCATAGGAGCCACAAGATTACCCCATTGCGGTTTTTTCATAGCTTCATTATCAGCATAACGAAAGACAATCATCTCTTCATAAGCCTTAAAATCTTTAGTATTTGCCATTACCACACGAAAACCACCATCAATAGCTTCAAGTTTATAGTCTGCATACATCGCCTTAAGATGAAAATCCTGTCCCCAGAATCCCGAGATAGTATCAAAGAAACTAAGCGTCATGTCATAGTCTTCGTAGTAACCATACCAGCCCATAAAATGACTGCCTTCTTTAAATGGCTGGTTGACAGGTGTGTCTTGACCATATTGATGAGTATCAGGTTCATTGATAATTTGTCCACCATTAAAATCATAAGTCAGATGAAAGATATTGCCTACAGCATGTGCAGTTTTATGCGGCGGACATTTTTTTGTTTTTTTATTATCTACATACCATGTCCTTTTGCCTTGATCTGTTCGCAGAGGAATTTCATAGTCAGAAGCATTCTCAATGGTTTCAAGGTGTTCACAGTCTTCCATATACTCACTTGTCGTCTGTTTCATAGACTTGCCGATACGGATATGTCGCAAATAAGGATCACCACTAAAATCGATACCTATTTTACCTTCAAATGTATCTGGCAGAATGATTTCTTCAAGATGCTCAATATTTGAGAATGAAGCTTCTTCAGAAATACCTGTGATACCTTCTTCTATCACCAGACGTTTAATCACACTATTAAGTCTATCGTATTCATCAGCCATCACTAGAAATTCTTTAGTAATGAGTCCTGTACCACTAATTCTTAACGTGCCATCATTATCTACTTGCCATCTGGCATTCTTGCCACATTGACCACTCTCAATAAATGTCTTTTGAGTACAGCCGGTAACAATCAACAACATCACTAAACCAATAATGAAACTTCTTTTCATTTTTTTCGCTTCCTTTATTCATTGCGTGATCCATAAAAGATGGTAATCCTATCACCAAAACTAATCAATTCAATTTTATAAAAAAACTCACGATCCACTGTTTTGCGGTCATAGTTAGTCGCTTATATAATCTATAAGCATTTATTAATCACCCATATATTCTTTTATTATTTTAACATTCATACCAGTTATTGAATATCACAAACAGATGAAATTAACTTAAGCTTAAGGTTTGTTTTATTTCCTATAACTCGATTTCAATACACAAATACTTATGACAATGTCCTTATCCATCATAGAAAAAAGCACAAATCATATGTGAGCAGACATATAATCTGTATCAAAAAAGGCTCAATTGAGCCTTTTCGTTTGTTTATCTGTTTGAATATCTTGATAAGAACTGTTTTGTACGTTCCTGTGTTGGATGATTGAAAATCTCATCAGGTGTGCCCTGTTCAGCAATGACACCTTTATCCATGAAGACAACAAAGTCGCTGACTTCGGCCGCAAACTGCATTTCATGAGTGACGACAGCCATTGTCATGCCTTCACGTGCCAATTCTTTCATAACATCAAGAACATCCCCTACCATTTCTGGGTCAAGGGCACTTGTTGGTTCATCGAAAAGCAGGACATCAGGATTCATGCAGAGAGCACGAGCAATCGCTACACGCTGTTTCTGACCGCCAGATAAAGTTGTACTTCTCGCATAAGCAAAATCTTCCATACCAACGGCACGCAGCTGTTTTAAGGCTTCGGCTTTTGCTTCTTCCTTACTGCGTTTCAAGACTTTGATTTGTCCAATCATGCAATTATCAATAACGTTCTTATTATTGAACAGGTTAAAGTTCTGGAATACCATAGCGACTTTACTGCGGTATTTATTGACATTAAGATGGCCACTCATAATATCTTTGCCTTCATAAAGAATACGTCCAGAATCAGGAATTTCTAAAAGGTTAATACATCTTAATAATGTACTCTTACCAGAGCCACTAGAACCAATAATTGTAACAACTTTACCACGTTCGATTGTGAAATCAATATCATTTAAAACCTCAAGTTTGCCAAAGTGCTTTTTGAGATGTTCAATTTGAATAATTATATCCATACTCTCCTCCTATGCACTCATTTCTTTTAAAGCAACCGTCTTTTTACCACTTAAACGGCGCTCAATATTATTGAGGATAAATGTGGCGACAGTTGTCAGAACGAGATAAATGCAAGCAGTGATCATATAGATTTCAATATAACGCATACTGCTGCCCGCAATCGAAGTCGCCTGGAAATAGAGTTCAGTGACTGCAATCGCATTAAGCATACAGCTGTCCTTAATATTGACAATTAACTGATTGCCAAGTGATGGGAACGTGTTCTTGATTGCCTGTGGGAAGATGATATGAATCATCAGTTGGGTGTTAGTCATACCAATAGATTTAGCGGCTTCAGTCTGACCGATATCAATGGACTGGATACCAGAACGAATGATTTCAGCCATATAAGCACCAGTATTGATGGAAATGATAAACATACCAGCGGTGAAGCTTGACCAATGAACAACTGGTTTAAGCAGATAATAAAGGAAGACTGCCTGAACCATCATTGGTGTTCCACGGAATACCCATACATACAGTCCAGTAAATACATGACCAATCTTTTTTAAAACGCGTGTTAATGGTTTATCTAAAGGATCGATTGTCAAAGCGTGAATAGCACCGATAACCAACCCAATCAAAAGCCCTGCGACTGTACCAACAATCGCAAAGGCTAATGTCATTCTAATACCATATAGAAATAATGGCCATGATTTTGTCAGTGCTCGCCACGCGTAATTTAAATCTATACGCATGTCGTTAGCTCCTATTCTTCAGTTGGTGCTCTGTCAACTGCATCCTGCATGATCTGAATTCTTTCTTCCTGAGAGATTTCATCTAATGCAGCCTGTACAGCTTTGAAGTCTTCAGTGTCACGAGTATCATTCTTTAAACCGATTGAAACACTTGTATCAACATCAAAACCATTGCCTTCAGTGAAAGTCACATAAGTTAAATCGCTGTTTGCAGATACGATACCTTTTGCAACTGGTAATTCAGCAGTAATACCATCAGTATCACTATTCTGTAAAGCAACAACTAACTCAGGATAAGTAGCTTTTGGAGTTGCATGCTTAACACCTTTAATCTGATCAATAATAGTGTCATAGTTTGTATTTTTCTGACCCATAACTGTATAACCAGAGAAATCAGAAATTTTGTTGAATTTAGCCATTTCACTGTCTTTACGAACGATCATAGTCATTTCTGATTCATAGTAAGGAGTAGTGAAGTCGATACCTTCTTCACGTTCTTCACTTGCAGTCATACCAGCGATAATAGCATCAATTTCACCTGATTCTAAGGCAGGCTGTAAACCATCCCAGGAAATCTTCTTGATGATTAATTTCTTGTTTAGTTTCTGAGCAATTTTTGATGCAATAACAACATCGTAACCATCAGCTAAACCAGCACCACCATCTAATTCAACAGTTGTATCTGTAGCTTCAGTTGTCTGCCAGTTAAATGGCTGATAACCAGCTTCCATACCAACTGTGAATGTACCATTAGTTTCGGTAGCACTTGAATCACTAGAACCACTTGAACCGCAGCCAGTTAAAATGAGAGCTACAGTCATTAATGCGAATAATAACTTCTTCATACAATTTTCCTCCTAAAGTAAATCAGATAAAGAAAAAGCCATGCGTTATGGCACAGCTGTTTTGCTTTTAGATAACGCCTCTTCATGTGAAGGAGTGATAGAAGTTTTTCCTCTATCCCCAAGAACACTACTGCCATAAATATTCTTTCGGCGATGATTACCTTTCCTACCCTTCCTAGTCTGCCAACTCCAGGTAGTAATCTGACGCATCGCAGCCTCTATCTTCTGTCTGATATAATATATTTATAAGTCTATATAAATCATTTTCGCTTGTCAATCCAAAGTGATAATTAATATAAAGTTTAATAAACTATTTTCAACATTTAAAAAACTGACCTTAAGGCCAGTTAATCATCATATTTTGATTGAATACGACTATCAAGATTGATTTGCGCAAAGACACGTCCAAAGCGACGATCGTAGAAAGAAATCATTGTACCTGTTAATAGGATCGCCACAGCGGTACCAATACCTACCCCAACTAATCCATGAATGATAAACAAACAAATCAACAATGTGATACATACCATACCAGAATCGACCATAATTTTAGCTGTCCCATATGGTTTATGAATCAGTTCACCAAATGCACCGACAAAGCCATCGGCAGGATTAACGATCAATTCCATCTGCAACATCATAAAGACACCCAGAGCGGTCAAACAAATACCCACTAATAATTGGATGAAGGCCAAAGGTAAAGGTAATCCCGAGAGCTTAATAACGGAACCAAAAAAGTCCATCAATAGTCCAAATACATAAGAAAATGGTATCTGTAAGATTGTTTTTAAATCAAATTGACGCTTGATCAACAATTGTAAAGCGACAAAAATCAAATAAATAATCGTTGTACACATACCATAAGATAATGGTACAAAGGTACTGATCGCAAAAGGCACAGAGACAATTGGTGAAACACCTAATCCTGATTTGGCATTGAGTACAAGACCTAATGCCAGAGTCAAAGTGCCAATGATATAAACTACAACTCGTTTGACCATAATACTTCCTCCACCTATCTTATATTTTAAAATCACAAAAATGTTTTGTCACGTAAAAATCATTTGAATAATTGTTTCCTTTAAGATATCGATGAAAGAAAAAAAGACTTCTGTTACTAACAGAAGCCAATATAAAGATAATGATACATTAGAAGTTATCGATCCATTCTTTAATTTGTGCTTTTTTTGATTTAATCAGCAAGATTAATGCCGCAAAAGGAATGATCCATACTAAATATATCGGCAATGATAATGACTGCTTTGGTGTTTCAACTAATTCAGTCATTTTTATTAATGTATAATAGCCTGAATAACCAATTGAATAGGTAAAAGTATTTATCGAATCATCGATATCATCGACTACTTCAACAGTATCATCAATGATTTGAATGGCTTGATAATCATCGTGATCTAAAAGAGAGATCGTTAATTTGAAATTGCGGTTATTTTCATCAATCGTCGTATAACTGCCTCCTGCCCATTTTTTCTCCATGAGAACATGAATCGTTGAATCAGCAGTGTAAGTCGTGGAGTTACGATTAAGATAATCAATAGTAGTGTTTAATAAGGTAACATCATCATCCGTCAAAGTACTTTTAGTTATTGTCAAACGCAAGGTAACGGTTTTTCCATTAGCCACTTTAAGTTTCTGATTGTCAGTAAGACAACCATCAATAAGCTTTTGCAGACTGTCAATCGATACAGACAAATCATCATCTGAGTTGATTTTAATAATGATTTTACCATCACCATAACTGATTGTTTTAGTACATGATGACAATGATGTATCTTTAACTGTGACTTTCTTAGGATTATGAGTTGCTGTATTGATTGTAGTATATTTTTGACTTGAACTTGATGTTGAACTATTTGATTTAAGTAAAGCCTGAGTTGATTTCAACAATTGAGTATTGGCTTGTCCTTTAGATTGACCTGTCATTTTTTGTGGAAACTTGTGATTGGTGCTTTTTGGCATTTTCATTCCTATTTTTCCATTTTGAGCTTGAGGTATTCTGTCTTGGTTTTTTTCAGCTGTCGTTGTTGAACCATCATTGTCAGTTGTTTCACTTTTAATCACAATTTCGACTTCATCACTCGCATAATGATTAATATCTTCCTTATAGCGAACGTAATAAGTTCCTGTTTCAAGAACTGTAGACGTTGTCAGGTCAGTATAGTCAGTGCTACTTTCGCTTCGGTATTCCATTTGATCATCAATGCCGATTATTGAAGTACCGTCAATACTTAAAGATGGTGATTGTTGATTCGCTTTTTCAATTGTAAAAGTCACAATTTTTTCTAAATCACCAACAGTCGCCTTCATAAAATAATCACCAGCAGCTGTTGGCTGTGATGATGAATAATCACCATTTTCTTCATCACTATAAGTAAATATCACACTACTGCCATCACTGACACTACCTGATGGCGTTGAGGCTTTTTCGCCATAAGTCCAGGAGGCAATTGATGGAGATATAACCCATTCAACAGTTTCTACACTATTTGTTTCTATGACTTCTACATTATCTCCAGATTCTTGAGCATAAACATTAGTCATGATAGGTGATATCATCCACATAGTTGAAGCTGTCATAAGAATAGCTAAAGGTTGATAAAGTTTTGATTTCATTAATCTCACCTGCCTTCAACCTCTAGACTAGCATCTAAATGTGTGAAAATTGTCAAAAGAAAAACCGAAATAAAAGAAAAACTTCTTTCCCATCAAGAAAAAGAAGTCAAGTTAACTATTTAAAATAATGACCAATTTGATTCTGATCTAAATCTTCACCGATGACAATGATGACTTCCTGACCATTATCTATTGGATGTACATCTGTCGTATCATGAGTGGCATTGATTTCCATCCAGCCTGCATCTTTTTTCATAAAGCCTTTAACACGGATGATATGACCACATGTTTCATCTTTCATAAGTGCTTGAACACGTTTGACTAACTGTGACTCATCTAAATGGACATTAAGGAAATATAATGAAGAATAACCATTGTCTTCATCGATCATCATCTTGATATGATCTTCAACGCGATAACCCGCATTGATGATACGCTTATATTCATCCTCACTCATTTTAGACCAGTCAACTGATAAAACATCCTGATCAAACTGACGCGTGCATTGAAACATTTTCATCGCCTTATTGATATGGGCAATGGTATGTTCAATATCCTTCTTTGTAGCTTCTTGCACATGAGATAATACAACCAAGCCTGCATCACAGATTTGACTGACTAATAAATAATCAGATGCTTTTGAAAGATGATCTTCCAGTCTGGCATCAACGATGGCGATGACATTTCCTATTTCGTACCATCGATCTAATGGAGATTCGTAAAGAGCATCAAAGAATTCATCGACATCGTAGATACCTGATGGTTCAATCAAAACACGGTCAAACCCCATCATACCCATCGCAATAAGTTTGGTTTTAAAACGACGTTTATGGGTTTCATAATCACAACCACCTGCAATCATTTCTAGAGTCACACCCTCATTCATGACATCTTGCAGCAACATCATATCAACATTGATGGCTCCATAGTCATTCTCAATGATGGCAATCTTTTCACCCTTAGCCATTAAATAACGAGCATAACGTTTTAGAAAAGTTGTTTTACCAGAACCCAGAAAACCTGTTATCAAATCAATCTTAATCATATTTGCACTCCTCCATTAAGACAGATTTATTGTATCACAATATCAATTAAGAATTGTGACAGATGATAAAAAGATGGTGGAAAGCAGTTGCTTTCCACCTGTTTTCATAAATTTAGTTTAGGAATTATCGATTTTTAATTAAGCTCGTTTAAAATATCATTTACTGCAAGATGATCCTGATCATTGATCAAATCAATTAATCTTTGTGCATGTTCAGGAATAAGCTTATACACTTTTTCTTTAATAGCATCACTGCTCATTGGCTTCCTCTTTGAGCCTGGAGCTACTTCACAATAGGATGATAAGACTTCCCTTTCAACTTCTACCATAAGCTTAGCTTCACCATCTGTCATCGTATTATCTTCAATGAGGGTAATACGTTCCATAAGTCTTGCCACGTTATCATCAATCATAAAGTTATCAGATAATGGGATGGTGATACGTTCATGATTAATAAGTGTCTGAGCAACAATATATGGCAACGAGACAAGGGCATCATATTGTGTTTTTGGTTGATGATTATGGCCCAACATATAAACACGAGATGACACATGAAGCTCAACACGTTTGATTGTACATGGATCACAATCAATAGCTTTACATGCCTCTATAGGGGCAAAACTGATAAATCCTAACGGATAAGGTTTACATGAAGAAGACATTGATTGATAATGGCTGCCTAAATCTTTAACAGCTTCTTCTATATTTGGATTTTGTGCTATTTGTAAGATATAACCATTTTGTCCATATAATGCATTAGGATGACAGGTGAATCCATGCCTGATTAAATTTGCTGCCTGATAACCAGACTTGGCGGCTATAGCAGGTACAAAACTGCCTGCCATGGAACCATGTGTCCCCCTTGTTCCACTGGCATAAGTAGCAGCAAGTGCCATTGCTTCAATCATTTGTTCTTTATTAAAACCATAAAGTCTTGAGGCTGCCACAGTTGCACCAATTCCCCCTGTGATGCCCGTAGGATACCAGGCTTGAGCTGCTTGTGCCTCTTGTGACAACATTAATGTCGCCATACGGCATTCGACTTCCATGCCAATCATCAAGGCGTTGAGTGCCTGCTTCAAAGTCACCGTTTGACTGCGGGCAATACCAAAAATGACACTGGCTACAGGACCACACGGATGAAGGGTTGTTGCAAAATGAATATCATCATAAGCCTGTATTGCAGATGAGAAACAATCAATCAAAATACAATCACTTAATGTCACATGCTCTTTGCGATGAACAGGCTGATAATGCCCTTCTCCATTATTTAATGACGCCTTAACAACAGTATCAACTGCCTGAGTGTTCGCACCAGAAATGGTTACAGCAATATAATTAAGTAAACAATCACGGTAAAAGTCAGGAACCTGTCTATCCTTTTGCAACGCAAAATCAGCGAGCTGCTCAATGAATTTTTGAAGTGTCATATTATAATTTAACTGGATAGATAGCGGCTAAACCACCATCAACAAGTAATTCAATACCATTGACATAAGCAGATTCATCACTGCCTAAATAGACTGCAGCATTGGCAATATCAGATACATGACCTACCTTGCCTGCAGGAATCAATGTTGCACGATATTTCTGTCTTTCGATTTCTTCTTCTGGAGAACGGCCTAATTCACCACCTGCTGCAGGTGTAGGAATAATACCAGGCGCAATCGCATTGACACGGATCTTACGATTTCTTAATTCATTGGTCCATGTCTTAGTGAACGATTTCATCGCTGACTTTGCAGCAATATAAAGTGAGAAATTTGGTAAGCCTAATGAGGCTGTAACAGATGTATTTAAGATGATTGTAGAACCTTCACCCATCAAAGGTAAACAAGCCTGAACAGTGAAATATGAACCTAAGACATTCGTTTTCATGACACGGTCAAATTCTCTTTCATCAATGTCAGTTAAAGCAACATAGCCACCAATACCCGCATTACACATCACGATATCAACATGCCCTTGTTCTGCTTTGATTTTATCGGCAACTTTTTTCATATCATCCAAGTCGGAAACATCAGCTGCCATATATCCAACATTTGAACCAATGGCATCTGCAGCTTCCTGCAGTTTGTTTTCGCGTCTGCCTGTGATATAAACATAAGCACCTTCTTTGACATAATATTTTGCGATTTCAAAACCAATACCAGTACCACCACCAGTAATTAATGCAACTTTTCCTTGTAATCTCATGTTAAAATCCTCCTTAATGACATTCTATATTTTGGAGTCAACTCCAAGTCAATAAAAAATTGGAGAATATCAATTCTCCAATCATTTTAATCATTAGAATCATCAACAGCCTCAATCATATACATGCGTGAAGCAAAATCAGTAAACAAACGAGTCTCGTCATTAAAGCCAGTACCACCAAAAGCAGGTTTGATTTTAATACCATGATGCATGAGGATACTGCCTGTTGTGATGAAATCATCGAGTTCCCCATCAAGTTTGACGACACGGGAAATCACCTCATGTGTTAATGAACCCTGACGCACATGGATTGGTGAGGCTGTATTGATGAGATCACCCATTGATTTAATATTGTATTTTAATGTGCGGTTGACAATGTGGTAACGCTGTTTTGGATTAAGACCATT
>JAGBPZ010000124.1 GCA_017633115.1 Erysipelotrichaceae bacterium
CCTCTTGGTATTCACAGTATGGATGCTATCAAGAGACGTACTCGTGCTGGTATGGGCCGTTGTCAGGCTGGTTTCTGTACACCAAAGACAATGCAGATTATTGCTCGTGAATTAGGTATTCCTATGACTTCTATCACAAAGAACGTTAAAGGTTCTGAATTACTTTTAGATACTTTAAAACCTGCAGAAAGAGAGGAAGCATAATGATGAAAACTTATGATATTATCGTTATTGGCGGCGGTCCTGCTGGATTGGCTGCTGGTGTTGCTGCTCATGATGCAGGCGTCGACAATATTTTAATTGTTGAACGTGATGACCATTTAGGTGGTATTTTGAACCAGTGCATCCACAATGGTTTTGGTCTTCATACATTTAAAGAAGAATTAACTGGTCCTGAATATGCCCAAAGATTTATTGACCAGGTCTTAGAACGCGAGATTCCATATGTTCTCAATACAATGGTCGTTGATATGAGTGAAGACAAAGTTGTCACTTTGATGAGCCGTGAACGTGGTATTGAAACTGTTCAGGCTAAAGCCATCATTTTGGCAATGGGTTGTCGTGAACGTCCACGTGGTGCTCTTAATATTCCTGGTTATCGTCCTGCAGGTATTTACTCTGCTGGTACAGCTCAGCGCTTAGTCAACATTGAAGGCTATATGCCAGGTAAGAAAGTTGTTATTCTTGGTTCCGGTGATATCGGCTTGATTATGGCAAGACGTATGACTTTCGAAGGTGCTAAAGTACAGTGTGTTGCTGAAGTTATGCCTTATTCTGGTGGTTTAAAACGTAACATCGTTCAGTGTCTTGATGACTTCGATATCCCACTATTATTAAGCCATACAGTTGTCAACATTCATGGTAAAGATCGTTTGACAGGTGTTACAATTGCTGAAGTTGATGAAAGAAGACGTCCAATTCCTGGAACAGAAACTTATTATGACTGTGATACATTATTACTGTCAGTTGGTCTGATTCCAGAAAACGAATTATCACACAACTCAGGTGTTCAGATTTCACCAGTTACTAATGGTCCAGTTGTCGATGAAACAATGGCAACTAACCACGAAGGTGTCTTTGCCTGTGGTAATGTTTTACATGTACATGACCTGGTTGACTATGTTTCTGAAGAAGCAGGTACAGCTGGTCGTCATGCTGCTGAATATGTTCAGGGTAAAGTTGCTGACAAAGGTGAAGCAGTTGTCTTAAAAGCTGTTGATGGTGTCAGATATACAGTTCCTGCAACAATCCATGTTAATTCAATGGATGATAAAGTCACTGTCAGATTCCGTGTTGCTGGTGTCTTTAAGAATCGTTATATTGGTGTTTATTTCAATGATGAACGCAAAGTGCATCGTCGTAAACAGGTTATGGCACCTGGTGAAATGGAACAGGTTATCTTACGTAAAGCAGATTTAGAAGCATTTGATGGTCTTCATACAATCACAATCAAGGTGGAGGATTAAGTCAATGGAAGAAAGACATTTAACATGTATCCGCTGCCCACTGGGCTGTCAGATCACAGTTACATTAGACAATGGTGAAGTTGTCAATGTCACTGGTAATACTTGTAAACGCGGTGATCAGTATGCTCGTAAAGAAGTCACTGATCCAACTCGTACTGTCACTTCAATCGTCCGCGTTAACGGCGGTGATGTTGCAATGGTATCAGTTAAGACAAAAACAGATGTCCCTAAAGACAAAATCTTTGATGTTCTTGAAACTTTAACGGACGTTGTCGTTGAAGCTCCAGTTCATATTGGTGATGTCATCGTTGCTGATGCTGCTGGTACTGGCGTTGATATTATTGCTACAAAACAGGTTAATGCGTAAATAGTGAACCATATAGTCAATAAGAAAAATCGATCAGATAATAGTATCTGATCGATTTTATTTTTACCTGTTTTTCAATTATCAAAGTCATATTAATGTCATAAGTGATGTTTATATGGCTTTTTAGTCGTAGATTTATGAGATGAGAAACGTTCAGTATATTATGAATTTCACAAAGCGATAGATATCTTAGAAACATGGTTCATAGAACGAAAGTTAAAAGGAATGGATATGTTACTGTGGTGTTAATAGTGGTGGTGTATTCTGAAGTCATGTAATATCAACATCTTTATAGCAAATCGCTCAATGGGGAAGGAATAACAGCATCACCGATGCGAATGGCAACGCCATCACCAGTCAAACAGGCAGTGCGAACATCAATCCGTTCAGATATCGCGGCTACTACTATGATACAGAAATCGAGCTGTACTATTTGATATGCACATGTGTTCTTTTTTGTAGAAATGATAATCATAGGCATTGATCATCGATACCCTTGTTAGCATTTAGAAGCGTTAAATATTCTTGATGCAAAAATATAATTCAAAGGAATTCTGTTAGAATATTATCAATCTGATTTGAGTTCAGTAAACCTCTCATAGCTCTTATTCAGCTGAATGAGAGGTTTTTCATTTCCCTCGATGTTGAAATATGATAGTATAGGATAATACTAAGGAGGCATTCATTATGTTTGATGATACAAATAAACTCAGCATTTTAATTTATACAGTCATTGGTACACTCGCGATGTTCAGAGTGTTGATTTATACAGGATTAAGAGAACGTATTGTTTATGGTTCAATTTCTGGTATCTTTTATCTGATTGCGATTTACTATGTCTATAAGTATTTAAAAGATAACCACAAGATTTAGAGGTTGACAATGGAAAAAGGTATTCCAATTACTGGACATACACAACTCATTGGCTTGATTGCTACGCCAATAAGGCATTCAATGTCACCTGCGATGCACAATGCTGCCTTTGATCAATTGGGACTCGATTATGTCTATACTGTTTTTGAAGTTGGCAAAGATGAACTTGAAGCAGCCGTTAAGGGTTTAAAGGCATTAGGTGTCAGAGGATGGAATGTCTCAATGCCTAATAAAAGTGCCATTATTCCTTATCTTGATGAAATCAGTGAAGCGTCACGTTTATGTGACTCTGTCAATACAGTCATCAATGATGATGGCCATTTAACTGGCACGGTGACTGATGGGATTGGCTGGGTTCGTGCGATGCATACTCAGGGTGTTGATATTCGTGGTAAAAAGATGGTGTTGCTTGGGGCTGGTGGTGCCGCAACAGCGATTATGGTACAAGGGGCTATTGATGGTTTGCGTGAAATCGATGTCTTCAATCGTGACGATGAATTCTTTAAGCGAGGCATGCGTCAGACACGATTAGTAAATGAAGAAACAGGCTGTCATGTGACAATGCATCATCTTGAAGATCATCAGATGCTTCATCAAAAAATCATGGATGCTGATATCCTTGTCAATGCCACAAGTGCGGGTATGAAGCCTCAGGACGATATCTGTCTCGTTCAAGATGAGGACTTGCACGATGGATTGACAGTTTTTGATGCTGTCTATAATCCCCAGGAAACATTATTACTCAAAAAAGCAAAAGCGGCCAATTGTAAAGTGATTGGTGGTATCCATATGATGCTTTATCAAGGGGCAGAATCTTTTAAGCTGTGGACTGGCCAGGATATGCCAATTGAAGAAGTCAAAAAAGCTTTGAATTTATAATGAGATTATTGAAGTGATTATTTAGTGCTGCTTCTTTTTTTGTGCACTTTC
>JAGBPZ010000125.1 GCA_017633115.1 Erysipelotrichaceae bacterium
CTATTAGATGAGGATGGCAACAATATGATGATTCCTTTTGATGATTATGATTACCTATTAAAATATTGTTAAGGTATTGAATGTTGCTTATAGAAAAATAAAAAATGTTGATCAAAACTGTGACCAACATTGAATTGAATATAATTGTATTTAAATATCATTGCGCCCATAAAAGGGCGCTTTTTTGTGTTAAAGGGATAACAATTGAATAAAGATTGATGACTAATCTGCACACCACTATGTTTTGCTTATGATTTCTAAACCAACCTTAACTTTAACTGTCTGTCCTAACATATCTATTTCTAAAAAAGCCAAACGTTTATGTCTGTTAATTTTTCTGATAATACCTTCACGTCCCATTAAAGGACCGCTGGTAATGACTGTTTTACCGCCAATAATGTATCCTCTCGAAATGTCAAATGATTCGTTCTCATCATATCTCAACAAGAATAAAATATCATCATTACGTAAGGGGAATATCTCATTCTTGTTAAGCCCTAACATTTTAATAGATGAAGAAACCTTCTTAAGGTGACTATAAAGCTTGTAAATATCATCAGATTGAATAAATACATAACCAGGGAATGTGACAGTTTCCTTAGTTGTCCATTCTTTTTGATAATGCACCATGTATTTATACTTTGGTACGAAGCAGCGATTGAGAAGATGAGAAGGTATTCGTTTCTTTAATTCACTGGCAATTTTTTCTTCTTGCCCGGATTTGATTTGAATGACATACCAATTTTTAGACATGACTTTAACTCCTTTAAAAATGATTTAGGTATATCTTTGGAAAAATAACTATTATGCGTACCTAATGTTGGGTATGGCATGTATAATCGTCATCAGATTAAACAGAAGATGTTTAAACAATTCAAAGATATATCTTTCAAATTTAAAGTAGTTATATCTAAAGAGTAAATAAAAAAATAAAAGCTCTCTCAAAAATATCGTAATAAATGAAGAAAACGGTCATTTAATTTCGACACATTTAAACAAATATTGTTTTATAACACATTATGAATATAAAAAAGTAATCTTTTAGCTACGTGCATGAAAAAAAGAGGAACACATTTTCATGTATTCCTCCATCATCCTTATGGATGTTTCAGTATGATTGATTTACTTTTTCTCTTCTTTTAATACTTCAGCAGCTGTTGTTAAAGTACTTGCTAAACCTGCATAATCATTTGGAATAATGATCTTAGTTGCCTGACCTCTAGCCAATTCAGTTAAAGCTTTAAAGCCTTCTAACTGGAGATAAGCGTTTTGTGGATTAGCTTCGTTGATATATTCAACGGCTTTTGCCTGAGCTTCATAAACAAGTCTTAATGCTTCAGCTTGACCTTCAGCACGAGCGATAGCAGCTTCTTTTTCAGCAGTAGCTTTTAATAATAATGCTTCTTTATCACCCTGGGCATTAAGGATAGCAGCCTGTTTTTTACCTTCAGCCTGTAAGATGGCTTCACGTCTTTGACGTTCTGCACGCATCTGTTTTTCCATAGCTTCCTGAATGTCGCGAGGTGGAATAATATTCTTAACTTCAACACGGTTAACTTTGATGCCCCAAGGGTCAGTAGCTTCGTCTAAGATCAAACGCATCTTAGTATTAATAATATCTCTTGATGTTAAAGTTTCATCAAGTTCGAGTTCACCAATGATGTTACGTAATGTTGTGGCAGTTAATGTTTCAATAGCTTTGATTGGATGTACGACACCATAAGTAAATAATTTAGGATCTGTAATCTGGAAGTAGACAACAGTATCGATTTGCATTGTAACATTATCTTTAGTGATAACTGGCTGTGGAGGGAAGTCCATGACCTGTTCTTTTAAAGAAACACGATTAGCGATTCGATCAACAAAAGGAATCATGAAATGCAAACCAACATTCATTGTACGGTTGTAAGCACCCAGACGTTCAACGATATAAGCTCGAGACTGAGCAACGATTTTGACTGTACTTAAAATGATGATTAAAGCAATGAGAAAAACGACTAAGATGATAATCAATCTTGAAAAAAATGCGAATGACATAAATATATTCTCCTTTACTTTGTGACGATCAGGTGATTGCCTTCGATCGCCAATATTTCAACATATTCACCAATGTTGATGGTATCATTATCGCGGCTGACGGCACGCCAGTAATGTGATTTTAATTTCACTTCACCAATCGTGTCGGCATCAATAGTTTGCGTGACGATTGCATGCTGACCAATAATGCGGTCTACATTTGTCGCAACGATATTGCCTCTTAAAGCTTTAGAAGCCATTGGTTTAAGAATTATCAGCGTCAGCACTGAAATTACTACGAAGACCACAATTTGAATCAACAGACTTTTGACAAAGAAGCTGATGATTAGTGCTGCCAGGGCACCAAATACGAACCACAGGCTGACTAATGCGGCAGTGATAATCTCCGCTATCACGCACAGAATTAATATAATTGACCAGATCATTGTTGGACTCATGATAAAGGCCCTCCTTTAAAATCCACAATCAGTATATCGTGTACGATATCATAGTGAGCTAAAAATTTGTAGCAGTTTTGCTTGTTAAAGTCAAGTGACAACATATGCTTCAGCTCATTGACGAAAGGTTTATTAGTAATACGACCATAACTCTTTCCTATCGATAAACGATAAAGCTGATGGGGAGGGTAGAGGCTTTGATCGATTGCATCCTTGGTCACTGGCTTGATGCCAATACTGTAGGCATCTTCGTCAATCCCCAACAAGACATAGTTCACATTTTCAAAGTGATGACAGGCTGCCTTGTTTAAGGTGATGTTTGTCTCATAGAGACTCACGATTGACGTGTTTGATTCATTTGTTTTCCATACAAAAGCCATACTCTCATCTCCTTGACTAGATTATATTATTAATATTATTTTTCTTCAATATGATTAGTATTGTATTAAGATATTCTTAAGGTAACGTTATCTTCTACATGTATCAAAAGAAGTTATTTTTGTTGAGTCAATCAGCTGTATAAAATCTAGCGCACAATAAGGAAAGTTATGTTATAATGGTGCAGTTAGGAGCGACGCAATGAAGAAACAAAAGTACTCTCCAATGATGGAGAAATATTTAGAACTAAAAAAAGACTATCCTGATGCCATTATGCTTTATCGTGTAGGGGACTTCTATGAGATGTTTTTTGATGATGCCTTAGTTGCATCAAAGGCACTTGATTTAGCCCTTACAGGAAAAAGTGCGGGTGTCAAAGAACGTGTCCCAATGTGTGGTGTGCCTCATCATGCAGTCCAGGGATATATTGAACGACTGGTTCATCAAGGCTTTAAAGCAGTTATCGTAGAACAACTGTCTGATCCAAAAGCTAAAGGTCTTGTTGATCGTGGTGTTGTCCAGATTGTGACACCAGGTACTTTAATGGACTTCCATGCCGATGAAAAGGTCAATCATTATGTTGCTTCTGTAGGTATTTACGATTTCCATTACGTTTTAGCATATGCTGATATATCTACTGGTGAATTCTTCTGTATGACACTAGAGAAAAAGGCGCATATCCTTAGGAATCAACTTGATGGCTTAGGTATTGATGAAATTGTTATGACTGAAGATGAAGAACTGCCATTTGATGTCAATATGTTGATATCTCGCTATGACGATGCGACAATGCATGATCATTATCGCTCATTATTTGACTCTATCAGCGATTTAAAACAAATCAAGACTTGTACGTTATTATTAAATTATATGGTCAATACGCAAAAGCGTGATTTAGACTATATTCAAGTGATTCAGGAAATCAAACAGGAAGACTATGTCTATATCGATGCCTCATCAAAGCAATCACTCGAATTAGTGAAAAATCATGATGGTGACAAATATGGTACACTGTTGTGGCTTCTTGATCATACCAGAAGTGCCATGGGTGGACGATTACTTAAACAGTGGATTGATCAACTGCTTTTAAGTGAGGATAAAATCAACCAACGTTTGGATATGGTATCAATTTTCGTTGATAACTTTATTGAACGTGAAACCATTATGGATATGATTAATGAAATCTATGACATTGAAAAACTGGCTACACGTATTGCCTTTGGTAATGTCAATGCGCGTGATTTAAACTGGATTGCAGCCTCATTAAAAGTCATTCCAGAGTTACGCTATCAATTGCTTAGTCTTAACCATCCATCACTTAATGAATTGGCCAACCAACTGGTTGATTTGTCGATGATTACGAATACTATTGATGCAGCCATTGTTGATGAACCCCCAATTACGGTAAGAGAAGGTGGTATTATTCGTGATGGCTATTCGCAAGAATTAGATGAATTACGAGATATTAAAAATAATGGTCAGAAATGGATCACTCAGTTTGAAAATGACGAACGTGAACGAACTGGCATTAAAGGACTTAAGGTTGGTTACAACCGTGTCTTTGGTTATTATATTGAAATCACTCGCAGTTATCTGCCACAAGTCAAAGATGAGTTCCATTATACCCGTAAACAGAGCTTGACCAATGCCGAACGCTTTGTGACACCAGAACTAAAAGATATGGAAAACAAAATCCTGTCGGCACAGGATCATATCGTTTCCTTAGAATATGAAATCTTTACGCAGGTAAGAAGCTATATCAAACAATATGTTCATTTGATGCAGGATGTAGCTAAAATCGTTGCCACTATAGATGTTTATACATCGCTTGCGAGTGTGGCTTCTAAAAATGGTTATGTCAGACCTACATTTAACAAAATGCATCGTATGGAAATAGTGGATGGCAGACATCCTGTTATTGAACAAGTCATCTCACGTCAGAATTATATAGCCAATGATATATTCCTTGATGGTCAGACCCCAATCATGTTGATTACTGGACCTAATATGGGTGGTAAATCAACTTATATGCGCCAAGTGACATTGGCTGTCATTATGGCTCAAATGGGTTCTTTTGTACCTGCCAGATCAGCTGATTTGCCATTGTTTGATCAGATTTTTACACGTATTGGTGCTAGTGATGATTTGATTTCTGGACAGTCGACATTTATGGTTGAAATGCTCGAAGCTAATAATGCTTTACGTTATGCAACTAAAGATTCACTGATTATTTTCGATGAAATCGGTCGTGGTACCGCAACTTATGATGGTATGGCATTAGCGCAGGCAATCATTGAGTATATTGCGACACATTCAAAGTCGCTGACATTATTCTCAACTCACTATCATGAGTTGACACTAATGAATGAAAATTTAGGCATTCAAAATGTTCATGCAACAGCGGACGTCTATAATGATACAATCAAATTTTTATATAAAATTAAACCCGGACCATCTGGACAGTCATATGGTATTAATGTTGCCAAATTGGCTAAATTACCAGATGAGGTCATTAATCGTGCTGCCACCATTTTAGAAACAATGGAAGAGCACAATATTGAAAAAACACTTAATGCAGTGACATCAGAAAACACTGTTGTCATCAATCAGACCAGTGAAGTTGAAAAAGCTCTAGAAGCCATTGATCCAATGACATTATCGCCATTAGATGCATTAAGTACACTTATTGAATTAAAGAAACTATTGTAGAGGATGATAAATTATGAATCGCATTCATCAATTAGATGACATGATCGCCAATAAAATTGCAGCTGGTGAAGTCGTTGAACGTCCTGCAAGTGTTATCAAGGAACTCGTTGAAAACTCTATTGATGCGTCTGCAACCCATATCCATGTTTTAGTCGAAGAGGGCGGCAGTCAATCAATGACTGTTATTGATGATGGTATTGGTATGAGTCGAGAAGATGCTTTGATGTGCTTCAGACGTCATGCCACTAGTAAAATCATTGATGAAGATGATCTTTTCGCGATTACATCACTTGGTTTTAGAGGTGAAGCGATTCCTTCTATTGCTTCTATCTCACACTTCAAGCTGGAAACTTCTGATGGTAATGAAGCTACTGAAGTTATTTATGAATTTGGTGAACGTCAGTCAATCCGTGCTGCACAGGTCAACAAAGGAACTAAAATCACGGTCGAACGTATCTTCCAGAATGTGCCTGCACGACTTAAATATATGCGTTCTGTCAATGCTGAATTTGCGGCTATCTATACCTACATTGAGCGTTTAGCTTTAGCACATCCAGAAATTGCCATGACGCTAACACATGATGGCCGTCAGATATTTGCGACAAATGGTTCTGGCAAACTTTTAGAAGTTATTGCCGCTATTTATGGTATTAATGTCGCACGTAATATGATTCCTGTAGACTTTGGCAACGAGGAATTCCATATTACTGGTTATATTTCCAAAATCGATACTTCACGTGCCTCTAAGAGTCATATTATAACTTTAGTCAATCATCGTTATATTCGAAATGTTAAAACAATTAATGCCATCAATGATGTGTATCGTAAATATTTGCCAGACAAACGTTATCCAATCGTAGTCATTAATATTGAAGTTGATCCTTATTTAGTCGATGTGAATGTTCATCCAGCTAAACTTGAAGTACGTTTTTCAAAAGAAACAGAATTAAAAGAGATGATTCAAGAAGGTTTATCAAAGGCATTATCTCAAGTGAATCTGACTTATGAATCACGTAATCGCGAAACTGAGCGTCAAATTTTTAAGCCATCAGTTGAACAAATGACATTTCATTTAGAAGAAACAAATCAAGTGATTAAGGAAGAGGAACCTGTTTATCACACTGATTCTGCAGATGTCATTATGAAGGAAAAAGAAGTGGCTTCAACGACTTATTTCCCTGAAGAGCGTACAATGACTCCTAAAGTCAACGAAACTTTGCCAAAAGAGCCAGTTGTCAAACCAATCAAAGAAAAGATTTATGCCAAAGGACAGGTCAGAGGAACTTATCTGATTGGTGAAAACGAACGTGGCATGTTCCTTTTTGATCAGCATGCAGCTCAGGAACGTATTAATTATGAATATTTCCGTGAGAAATATGCCGATCTGGATTTGACGATGCAGCCAATGTTGGCGCCATTAACTTTTGAATATCCTGAAAGTGAAAGTCTGATTTTAGAAGAACGTAAAGATCAGTTAACGGCAGTGGGTATTCACTTAGAACAAGTTGGCCGCGGTATGTATATTGTACGAGAATTACCATTATGGATGAAAAATATTGATGAAAAGACCTTCATTGATGAAATGGTTCAACAGATTCTCAGTCATAATCATTTAGATGTTTTAGCATTACGCGATCATGCGATTGCTACGTTGGCATGTAAGGCTTCATTAAAAGCCAATACTTATCTGGCATTACAGGACATGCAGACAATTATGGATAATCTCATGCGTTGTGAAAATCCTTATGTTTGTCCTCATGGCAGACCAACAGTTATCTTCTATAGTGACTACGAATTAGAGAAACTCTTTAAGAGGGTCATGGCATGAAAGTAATTGTTATTGTTGGTCCTACGGGAATAGGGAAAACACGCTTAAGCATTGATCTTGCTAAACGTTATAATGGTGAGATCATTAGTGGTGATTCCATGCAGATCTATCAGCAGATGGATATTGGTACGGCAAAGGTCACAATTGAAGAAATGGATGGTGTCCCACATCATTTAATAAATGTCAAAACACCATTTGAAAGTTATAGTGTATCTGAATTCCAAACGTCTGTAAGAGAGAAAATGAAGGAAATCACTAACCGTGGTCATATGCCGATCATTGTTGGTGGAACTGGTCTTTATGTAAAAGCAGTACTTTATGATTATGTTTTTGAAGAAGCAGATATCAATCATGAGAATTTCAACAAACGTTATGAGAATGATACTAATGACGAACTTTATGAACGTCTTAAACAAGTTGATCCAAAATCAGCATCAATTCTTCATCCCAACAACCGTCGACGTGTTTTAAGAGCATTAGAAATTTTTGAATCAACTGGGCAAACGAAGAGTGCTTCCATAGATGCCCAGCAACATCAAATGATTTATGATGCCTACATTATCGGTCTGACAACAGCACGTCCATTGCTTCATGAACGTATCAATAAACGTGTTGATATTATGATGGCTAATGGTCTGGAGGATGAAGTTAAATCTCTGATCGATCAGGGATGTACATCTGATTTACAATCAATGAAAGCTATTGGCTATCGTGAATGGTTTGACTATTTCAATGATCAGGCGACTAAAGAAGATGTAATTGAAAAGATTAAAGTGCACTCTCGTCAATATGCTAAAAGACAATATACATGGTTTAAAAACCAAATGGATGTCAACTGGTTTGATGTAGACTTTGAGCACTTCGAAAAGACGGAAGAAGCAGTCGAGAAAGAGGTAGACAAATGGATTTAGCGTCAATGAACAATTTAATGAACATCTTAAGTGTGATTGCAGGTGTTTATTTATTGGTGGCTGGCTACATGCTTTTGCGTCATGAAAAGCTTGAAGTCTTATTTGACCGTTCAATCAGAAAGACGATTCCAAAAAAATATCATGCTGCTTATGCGCATGATAATGGAAAAGTAATGTTGGGGCTTGGTACAGTTTTGATTGTCACTAATATTCTTTTTTATGTACTTGATGGTATTTATTATACTTTCACTGATATTGTTCTCATCATTACTCTGGTGGTCGCAATTATATTGTTATCACGTATTGGCAAAAAGTATTCAAAGTAAAGGGATATCTAAAAGGATATCCCTTTTAAAATGAAAAAAATGACCTTTAATAAGGTCATCTAGTCGGTGATAAAGTGAATACGTTCTTTATCAAAACGGTCTGCTTGTGGTTTGACAACTGCTGGATATCCTAAAGGGAATAAAGAAAAAGCAGTCAAATGGTCAGGTAAATCCAGTATTTCGTTGACTCGATCCATACGTTCTTTAATAGGTGCAATACCTAGCCAAACCCCACCTAATCCTAATGCATCAGCAGCCAACCAAATGTTTTCTTGAGCAATTGACATATCGATGTCTGAATACATTGGAAAACGTAACCCGGTTAAGCGTGCAACAGGTACAATGACAACAGGTGCGTTAGCAGCACATTTGGCATAAGGAGAGACAGTTGATAATTTTTTTATCATCTCTTTATTTGTAACAACATAGAACTCCCATGGCTGTTGGTTGCCAGCACTTGGTGCTTGCATACCAGCTTTTAAAATTTTAATAATGTCTTCTTTAAACACCGGTTCATCAGTAAACTGACGAACGCTGGTACGATGAAATAATGCATCCAAAGTAATGACCCTCCTTCATCTCTTTTGGATATTATACCATACTCA
>JAGBPZ010000126.1 GCA_017633115.1 Erysipelotrichaceae bacterium
AAACAAAATGAACAAAAGCAACAACGACAAATACTAAATAACCGATGCAAAAGAACGCTTCAAAAAGACGTGCTGGTAAGGGTTTATGATCCACTATTGTTGCCCTCCCTTTTTAATCTTTAAGGTACGTAAATATTGTTTTCCTTCATCACTGATGCGTCGGGACTCAATAGCTTTTTGAATAGCTTTATTATGAACCCATGGATCTAATTGTGGTGTCGTAAAATAAGTGATGGTATCATCATATTGTTTGACTAATGCCACTGAGAAATACCAGGCAACAACCATTTTTACATAATAATCATCATGTCTGATATCAGCGATCTGTTTCAAATAGTTTGGCTTAAAATCACCATCAAGGAAATGAGACATCATCATATTGATGCCAAAACGTATCGTATAAGCTTCACTTGATGATAACCAGCGATTGATATCTTCAAGCAAACGTACATGATATTTTTTAAATATATTTGGCGACATCTGATCACAAGTTGCCCAGTTATCAACATAAGGTAAGAAACGATCAATATAACTAATGACTTCATCATAGTCTTTTTTGAGTGAAATGATAAAAGCATGAAGTTGATTTTCATCAAAATAAGTATGTGGTAATATATCGAGAAAATCATCGATATCATCTAGTTTCACCAATTCTTTAGCATATTGTCTCAATATTGGTGTACGTACCCCAATAATTGTATCTCCATCAATATTGGGAATCAGTTTGCGCTGAAACTCGCCATATTTTTGATCCTGATGATCAAATAGAAAAGTTTTGATATCATCCATTTCATCTTTCCTCCATTAAAAAAGCATTGGGTTGCCCAATGCTTTGATGATTAGAATCCTAATACGCCTCTTGTAGTTTCTTTTAAGGCTGCCTGAACATTCGCATTGCGACCAATAACGAGAACTCGCTCATCTCTTTCTAAACGACGATCAACATCATCAACCATATCAATCACTTGTCCCTTCTTAGTAGCGATGATATTGAGATGATATTTCTTACGAACGTCAAGCTCTTTAAGTGATTTGCCAACCCATTTAGCTGGAATTCCAATTTCATAAACGCCATAATCTTTAGAAATTTCGAAGTAGTCAAAAATATTGTCACGGCTGACATGGATAGCAACCCATTCACCTAACTGTTTTTCTGGATAAACAACTTCATCAGCACCATTACGTAACAAGAATTTTCTTTGCGTATCTCTTGCAGCACGGGCAATGACATGCTTAGCGCCTAATTCTTTTAATAATGAGGTTGTTTCCAAAGAATTGAGGAAATCGTCACCAATGGCTACGATACAGCTGTCAAAGGATGGAACACCTAAGGACTCTAAGAATTCCTGATTAGAAGCATCACCAATCTGAGCATTGTCTACCTGATCTGCGATAGCGGTGACACGACTTTCATCACGGTCAACAGCCATGATTTCGACATTGCCTTCATTAAGCTTTTTAATGATATGACGTCCAAAACGTCCTAATCCGATAATGAGTATTGATTTCATATTTTCCTCCAAATTAACCTACTGAGATATTGGCATTGACATATTTAGATTCACGATAAGTCTGTGGGATGGCTGCGTAGATAATTGTCAGACCACCAACACGACCCATGAACATTAAAATCATTAAGACGATACGGGAGATATTACACAATGTTGGGGTAATTCCCGTTGTTAAACCAACTGTACCGATGGCAGATGCCACTTCAAACATACAATCAATCATTGGCAGATGTTCAACCCCACAAATAATCATTGATCCTAATAAGAAGAAGCTGACATAAATCATAAAGATTGTCGCTGCATGGTAGATTGTGACCTGCTCGATGCTTCTTTTATGGATGGCAACTTGTTTGCGTTGACGGAAAACAGCAAAGGTGACGAACAACATAACACCAGCTGTTGTGACTTTCATACCACCACCAGTAGATCCTGGTGCTGCCCCAATCAACATTAATATGATTGACAACATTTTCCCTGGTTCACTCATTGTCCCATAGTCAAGAGTATTGAAACCTGCCGTTCTTGGGGTGACAGCCTGGAACCAGCTGCCCCAGAAACGAGTTGCCAAATCAAGGTTACGATATTCAATCGCAAAGAAATAAATAAATGCGATGGAAAGTAAGGATAGTGTCATAAAGACAATCACTTTTGTCTGCATTGCATATTTCTTGAAACGGAATTTATTATGCAATATATCCTGCCATGTCAAGAACCCTAAGCCACCAATAATGATCAGTCCTGTGACGACAATATTCATTAGTGGATTAGTGACATATCCTGTCAATGAGACAAATGGTTGTTCGACACCACATAAGTCAAATCCCGCATTACAGAATGCGGAAATCGAGTGGAAAATACCATACCAGATGCCCCTAATCAAACCGTATTTCGGGACAAAGATAAAACTGAGCAAGATAGCTCCTGTTCCCTCAATTATGATCAATCCTTTTAAAATGAAGCGGGTAAAGCCAACGATACCACCGATACTTTTAGCAGAAATCGTATCCACCATAATAGATCGTTGCACCAGACCTATTCGGCGTCCAGCAAGCATAAAGAATGATAAAGCAACCATCATGAAGCCCATACCACCAATCTGGATCAGCAACAAGATGATAAATTGTCCAAATAGTGACCAGTGGGTCGCTGTGTTATGCACAATCAAGCCAGTAACGCAGGTAGCTGAAATCGCGGTAAACAGCGATTCAATGAAAGGCGTCCACTCACCTGTTTGTGAAGAAATCGGCAGTGATAACAGAATACCTCCTACCAATACAAT
>JAGBPZ010000127.1 GCA_017633115.1 Erysipelotrichaceae bacterium
ATTGCTTCAATAGCTGTTGCAAAGAATAAGAAAAAGGCAACAACTGTTACAACATTTAAAACCTGATTGCCTGTATTCATGGCATTAAAGATCAAAAAGATGATCAATGATACAATACTGACTATGAAACTATAGCGACTGTATTTCATCAGACGCTGTGAAATAATCTGATAATAATCCATTTTACTTACCTACACAGAAACGTTTAAATAATTCATCAAGTAAATCTTCTTTAGCCTGCTCACCTAAGATTTCTTTAAGGTCAAGCCAACTTTGATTCAAATCTTCTACAATTAAATCAACAGGAATGCCCATAGTCATTGCTTCAATGGCTGTATCTAGAGACTGGGCCGCATGAGCTAATAATTGATATTGTCTCTGATTGACTAAAACCTGAGCATTATCACTGTTAAGAGCACTTAAATCAAATTCATTTTGAATGTAATCAATCAATTGTTCTATTTCATCATGCTTAGCACTGATTTCAATACCATCAACATCCAGAACATTACCTAAATCTTTTTTATTGATCAAAATTATGCGATGCGTATTTTGAGTTTCCTCAAGTAATCTTTGGTCTTCGTCATCAAGAGGTTTTGATCCATCTAAAACAAGTAAAACAAGATCAGCCTGTTTGATAAGAGAAAGTGACTTTTCAACACCAATATGTTCGATTTTATCATCAGTCTCATGAATACCTGCTGTATCAATCATATTAAGGACAAGTGAACCGATTCTGACACGTCCTTCAACGATATCTCGGGTTGTCCCCGCAATTTCGGTAACGATAGCTTTATCTTCTTCAAGCAAAGCATTGAGCAGACTGGATTTACCAACATTAGGTTTACCAACAATAACTGTTGAAATACCATCTTTAATCAGATGGATATTTTTTGATTGTTCCAAAATGCGATCCATTTTGTTTTTTAAATCCTGTGACATTGGTAATAATGTATCCGCAGTTAATTCTTCTACATCATCATATTCTGGATAATCAATATTCACTTCAATCTGCGTAATGATTTTAATTAAATCTTCTTTTAAATCAGAAATGAAATGTGATATATGCCCTCTAATGCCTTTAAGTGCCAGCTGTGTGGCCTGATCATTTTGTGCTGAAATCATATCGCTGACAGCTTCTGCCTGTGATAAATCGATACGACCATTAAGAAACGCACGTTTGGTGAATTCGCCTCGATTAGCTAAACGAGCACCTTTTTTTAGACATAAACGTAAAATTTGATCAGTAATATAAACACCACCATGACAGTTGATTTCGATACTGTCTTCACCAGTAAATGTATGGCGTCCACGGAAGACACTGACTAATACTTCATCGATACGCTTATCACCATCAAGCATATAGCCATAAGCCATATTACGGGTTGGTAAATCAATGATAT
Organism: Erysipelotrichaceae bacterium; assembly: GCA_017633115.1. Lineage (GTDB taxonomy): Bacteria > Bacillota_I > Bacilli_A > Erysipelotrichales > Coprobacillaceae > RGIG9341. Next base: position 1,404 of record JAGBPZ010000127.1, read on the forward strand.
TCCCCGAGAAGAATGTCTGTACGAATTCAATAACACCAGGTCCTGATAATCTGACTATTGAAATGGCCGCTTCTAATCGCGATGTCGCGATTGCAACAATAATATCCTGATCCATGAAATCATCTCCTTTTTATGAGAAAAAAGACATCTTAAAGATGTCTTTAATTAGTCAACATATGAAATCGTAATAAAACGATTCTTACCTTCACCCTGAGATTCAGTTTTTAAGTGAGACATTTCAGCGATTGTCTGATGCATCACTTTACGTTCATCTGCAGGCATAGGATCTAATTTCACTGCTACTTTAGTACGCTGTACCTGACGGCCTAAACGTTTACTCATAGCAGCCACTTTACGATAACGGCTTTCCTTATAGCCATTGATATCAACACTGATTTCAATCTTATCTTTAAAATGAGTATTAACGGCATTCTTCACGATGAAGTTAAGTGATCTTAAGATCATACCATTTTTACCGATTAAGATTGAATTGTTGTCAGTATCGATCTGACAATAGAAACGGCCATCTTGTTTGTAAGTTGCAGTTTCAACTTCGAATTCCATGTCGTTTAAGATACGTCTAACATAATCAGCCATGAACTCTTCAACCATGTCATCGTAATAACATTCGATTTTGGCTTTCTTGCTGAATAAACTAGTCTTTTCTTCGAGTACATGATAATGAAGTTCATTTAAAGCAATACCTAAATCCTGGCATGCATCATTAACTGCATCTTCTAATGTTTTTGCTTCATAGACTTTCATGATAATTTCACCTATCTGATAACTCTGCTTTCTCTTGCTTTTTCTTCTTTTTCAATTACAAAGATCTGAATGAAGATAGTTCTAATAATTGTGATTATGTTTGTTGTGATCCAATAGAATGACATCGCAGCTGGCATGATCAAACCGAAGTAGATGATCATGACTGTCATTGTGATGTTCATTGTATGCATGCTGTTGTTAGCTTGATTCTGACGATAGCTCTTACTACGCTTCATCATAATTGTATTGATCTGAATAGCGAGGAACTGTGTACCACCCATCAAGATAATTAAGATAATATAAGGAATCTTACCTGATAAAACCTGACTCATTGGTGCGATACCAAGCTTCAAACCAAATGCTGTTGAACTGTATAAAATTTCAACTCTTTGAACAGCCTGCCACATAGCAATCATGATTGGCAGTGTTAAGAATGTTGCGAATGAACCAAGCATTGAAACATTGTTCTTTTCATACAGGTTCTGAATTTCCTGTTGCATTCTTAACTGGCTAGCCTGGTCATTACGGCCTCTGTACTTATCCTGGATGCGCTGCATTTCAGGCTGGATCAACTGCATTTTCTGTGTTGAAACAGTTGATCTGATCATGATTGGTAAAATGATAATATTGATTAAGACTGTTAATGCAATAATACCCCAGATTACGTTACCTGTTACACCAGATAAAAAGATAATACCTTTGGCAATTGGAATAACGAGTAAGAAATCAAAAATACCTGCAGCTGGAGTCCATGGTGAAGTGGCTGTAATGGCACGTTCAGCAATCAGCTGTCCATTAGCATCAAGGTTTCTTGCACAACCTGATAGTAATGCAACAAACACCAGCAACATCGCCATCTTAGCGTATTTCTTTGTGCGTGCGTCTAAAACCATAAAAAGTTACCCTCTCTTTTTTAAAAACTGCTTATATAGTTTTGCGAATGATTGTTCGTTTTCCAAGTAAGTCTGACGTGTGAAGTGTTGACGAACAATTACGACAAAATCATATGATTCTTCTAAGTCAATTGTTTGACTCACTATCATTCTTACCTGTCGTTTGATTTTGTTGCGAACTACTGCCTTTCCCAGCTTCTTGCTGACAGAGATACCAACACGGGCGTTTGTCAACTCCTGCTTATCATAATAAAGAACGAAATCTTTATTAACGACACTATGTCGTTTTTTGATAATTGCGGCAAAGTCCTGACTTTTTTTAAGACGATAGCGTTTATTCATATTCTTTTCTTAGAAAAAAAACCACTATTAAAGTGGATTTTTTAGACTGTTAAGACTTTTCTTCCTTTTTTACGGCGTCTAGCGATAACTTTTCTGCCACCTACAGTAGCCATTCTTGATCTGAAACCATGAGTCTTTGCTCTTTTACGTCTATTAGGCTGATATGTTCTTTTCATATTTTACACCTCCTAAAACTTTATACTTTATAACATATGCCCATTCATTATAGGTGAAAAGCTAATTCAAGTCAACCTTTAAAGAGAAAAAAAACTTCATCTCATGAAGTCAATTTCAATTTGTGCATAACTTTTTCCACCACTCTATTCATAGGTGTAAAGAGCTTGTGCACATCTATGAATATGTCAGAAAATAACGCTTATTTCGCACTTTTTGATGTGCATAACTATTCCCACATGGTGTGCATAACTCACTTATGCACAGTTATTCACATTTACATTGTGCAAAAAGTAGGAATTGTGCCCAGTGTAAAAATAGTGAAATTTGTGAATAACTAGATAAAAACGCACAAAAACACCACTTTTGTAGTGCATAAGTATGTGCATAAGTGGTGCGTAACTTTTTCACTCTTCAATTTATAGTTTTTTTCCTATATAATTAGGAACATGAAAGGAGTGCCCCATGAATGAATTAGAAACAAGCTGGAATGCGACGCTTCAGGCTTTTGGTAAAGAGTATGAAGATAAGGTTGTTTTTGATTCTGTATTCACACTTCTAAAAGCAAAAGAATTGACGAATGATGAATTGATTGTCACAATTGACTCATTATTTAATATTGGATATATCGAAGAAGATGTTCCAACGCTCGAATATCTTTTTAATCAGATCACAAACAGAGATGTTCAATTAACGATTTTAAGCGAAAAAGAATATCAGGAAAAATATGTCAATCACGAAGACGCTGAGGAATACAATTTTGATGATTCCTTAAATCCTGCCTTTACATTTGAAAATTTCGTTGTTGGTAATTCAAATAGAATCGCCCAAAATGCCTCACTAGCCGTAGCTATGAAGCCTGGAGAATCCTTCAGTCCTCTTTTTATCTACAGTAATTCCGGCTTAGGCAAAACACATCTCCTTAATGCTATAGGTAATTTTGTAAAAGGTCATAATAAAAACGCTCACGTACTATACTGTACCAGTGAGCAATTTGTCAATGAATATATTGCATCTTTATCTAATGGATCGATGGATACGTTCAATTATAAATATCGCCATGTCGACGTCCTTTTAGTAGATGATATACAGTTTATCGCTTCAAAAGAATCAAGTAGTGAGATGTTTTTCAACATTATCAATACGTTGCAGAACCAAAAGAAGCAAATCGTTATTACCAGCGATAAACCACCTAAAGACCTTAAAGGAATGGAGAAACGTCTTGTTTCCCGTTTTGCCCAGGGATTGACCATTACTATTGATACACCTGAATTTGAAACTGCTAAGGCTATTATTCAGAAGAAGATTGAAATTGAGAAAGTCGATTATCCTATCGATGATGAAGTCTTCAATTTCATGGC
>JAGBPZ010000128.1 GCA_017633115.1 Erysipelotrichaceae bacterium
ACCTTCTAAAAAGGCGATGATAGCTTCTGGTACTGAACGCTGACAGTCAACGAAGAATTCATAGGTTGGTTTGATTTCTTCCAAAGTACGATCAAGATTATAACCAAATGTTTTCATGATGTACTCTTTGATGTCTGATTTTGTTGCGCCTGTTCTAGCAAGAAAGATTGCTGAAGCGATAGCCTGAGCACCTTTGATACCTTCAGGATGATTATGAGTGACTTCAGCAGTTAGTTTAGCAACGTGTTGTGTTTCTTCAAGTGATTGATATAACCATCCTACAGGAGAAACGCGCATTGCACTGCCATTACCATAACTGTTATATGGTTGACCATCAGGATTTTTCAACCAGCGGTAAAACATACCTCCATAACCTGCATGAGGATAAAGTCTGCCAATCACACGCATACATCTTACAACACTTTGCTTGATTTCTTCATCTGATTTTCCATATGATGACATCAATGCCTGCGCGATCGCTAAAGTCATGCAACTATCATCAGTAGGTCTTGAAGAACGACTCAATAATTTAAAATGGTAGTTATAGGTATTTCTGAATTCATAGACTGAACCTACCATATCTCCAAATAAAGCACCTAACATTATTGCTGCCTCCTTTCTATGACTCCATTATAATCAACAATTTTAAAAAAAGGTCGCTTTAAAAGCGACTTTTGTATTCATTATACTAATAAGCTAATTTTATTAACGACCATAGAGATTGACACCGTCAACGATAAAGTCAAATGGTCCATCACCAATAAAGATATATTTACAATAACTGGATTCTGGTGCCTGGACATGAAGAATATTTTCTCCTGGCTTTGAAGCGACAAATTCACCAGGCCCATAAATACCCTTACGACCGTCTTCAAAGTCATATTGAAGCATACCTTCAAGAACATAGAAGCCATGGGCTGCTGTATGAGTGTGCCATGCATGTTCAAAGTCCTTGGTATAAATACAGTTTTGAATTTTCACACCATAGTCTTCAGCTTTAATCATATGTTTTGATGCTGTCATCCCATCAGCTAAAGGTCTACTCCATGTCAGTTCATGATCATCAAACAATTGATAAGAAAACGTCTCAAGTAAAGGTTTCATTGTCTCAATATAGAGTACATGAGCACTATTTTCGAATAATACGTTGAATACCTGACCACCATCAATCCAAATCAACATATCTTTATGAAAATGTTGGTCATACAAGGATAGAGAACCATCAATAATATAATAGCCACAAATACATGTCTTGTCTTCCAGTAAATCATGATGACCAGTATTCCATACCTGTTCTTCGACACACACATTGTATTCATCTTTACCCATCAATGTACGACTATAACAGTTATTTTTGATTTGCCACATAGTCCAAGTCTCCTTACATCAATTTTACTAATAACTAAAAACTCAAATCTTTAGCAGCCACATAGCCATAATCACTTTCAGCACTATAAACGGCACATTTGATCGCTTCACTTACAACATCAGCAGCAAGCGTACCTACAAGGTCCATATCAGCCTGCACATCACCAACAGATACAGCGTAAATACTATCACCATCAGCTGTAGTATGAACTGGTCTGATCGAACGGGCATAGCCATTTTGAGCCATACCTGCAATCTTACACAACTGTGCTTTATCAAAAGCAGCATTGGTCATCACAACCGCAATTGTTGTATTGCCAGTAAACTTGTTGTCGATGACATCAATTGTTTGTGCCATAACTTCCACTGTATCGACAAAAGCAGTTTTGTCTTCATTCAACAAGCCAGCAATCTTTTGCCCAGTTTTATAATCGTAAATATCACCTAAAGCATTTACAACGACCACTGCACCAATTTTTAGAGCACCACATTCAATGGCATATGAACCAATACCAGTTTTCATGCAGGTTTCCATACCTTTTGCTTTACCAACTGTAGCACCACAACCTGCACCGTAATTGCCATCCTTATAATTAGGCATGTCAAAAGCCTGTTTGGCAGCATTATAACCCATTGTGACATCTGGTCTTGTGAAAGGATCTCCAACTGTCAAATCAAATATATCTGATTGAACAACTAATGGTACTTTGGTGACACCTACGTCAAACCCTATGTCATGAGCTTCTAAAAATTCCATGACACCATTAGCGGCGCCCAGACCAAAAGCACTGCCACCACCAAGGACTACCGCATGAATTTGTTGGGCAGCCATTAAAGGATTTAATAATGGGGTTTCTCTAGAGGCAGGACCGCCACCCCTGATATCAACACCAGCACTCATACCTTTTTCAGCGATAAAGACGGTACATCCAGTACCCGCTTCTCGATTTTCGACTTGTCCAATTTTAATATTATCAAAATCTGTCACTGATATTGTTTTCATAGCCTGCTCCTTTTATTTACGTACACTAAAACTCGTCTCATTTATGATTGTATCAACTAAATAACTTTCATCAACAGTTGCTCTGACTGCAGGATTAAGACGCATCACACGTGATAAAAAACGATTGACATCATTTTCTTCTCCCTGGATTTCAAATTCCACACGACGATCAAGACGATTGTGAATCCATCCCGTTATATGTAATTGCTTTGCAGCTCGCCAGGCTGTCTCTCGTAATCCACGGCTTTGAACATCACCAGAGATAATCATATGCTTACGTATCACGTTCTTTCCTCCTAGAAAGTATTCTCGCATATAATTATACACCTCAAAGAATTGATTGGTCACTAATATAAAAGCAAGAATAATAAAAATCACGAGATGTTGAGTCATCCCGTGATTCTTCTTATTTTCCTTTAATGTGTTGCTTAATAAAACGTTCGGCAGCGCGTGCTGTTTTTAAATCTGTATCCCTAAGCCAAAATAAATCTCTTTTCTTGTTTTTATAAGAAACATTCAATACTGAACTGCCAACGATATAGAATGCCTTATTCATATCTGCATAAAGGAAAGTCTGATTTTTAATTGATAGACCTTCATCCAACACTTTTAATTTGCCATGAGGTGTTTCAAAAACAAAATGTGCATCGTGTGTGTCTTCTTTAATGACTTCATGTTTGACAATAGCTGGTTCACTTGTGATATGTGTGCGAATCATTGCTTCAGCTGCTCTTGCTTCTTTTAAATCTGCATGAATCAACCAGATATCTTCTCTTGTATCATCTTTAAAAGTCAGATGCATCATAGAAATACCATAGCTGTAAATGACTTTCTTTAATGATTTATAAGCAATCAGTTGATCATCATAGATAATACCATTATCACTGATTTCTAATGTGCCTCTTCCTGTTTGAAATGTGTACTTCATAACTATTCTCCTATGCAATGAAGACGACAACCACTGTATAAACAATTAGAGTCACAATCATAAACAGTGACACAAACGCACTTGTAAAGGCACCATCACTTTCACTCTTATAAAGTGGTGCAATGACAGGCATCAAACCAAAACCAGTTGGACACATGAAATAGATAATAGGAGCCATCATATATGTTTTATCGGCCATTAAACCTGGGAATAAGACAAAGAACCCAGCAATAACCAATGCATAATAAACAATCTTGACACTCATGAGTTTTAAGATTGGAGCCAATGTATCTTTATCAACTGTTAAATCATAACCAAGGATGAATAAGATAACTGGTACGATTGGGGTTGTCGCATTCGAAATAGCACCGCTGATCATTGGACCAAACTGAGAATTAAGCAATGCCGCATAAAGACCAGTGAAGTTTAAGAACAAGCCTAATATAACTGCGATGACAAATGAATTTGTAAAAATACTTTTAACCATATCACCAACTGACTGTTCTCCTGCAGCTGCTTTAGCGACAAGAATAGGCATGATTACGAAGCACATTGCAGTACCTGCCAAATCATAAATAACAGTGTTACTGGATGTGCCAACAATAGATAAATATAAAGGTAATGCCACATTACCACCTTCGACGACTGACAGTAAGAAAGGCGCAAAATGTGCATACTGAGGTAAAAGCTTAGGTACTACAATTTTACCAATTATTGTGGCAATGATTAAACATGCAAGAACATATGCTACAATTGTCAAGCTACTCAAATTAATCTCAGCTGTCGCCAAAAGATTAAAGATGAGAATCGGGAACAGAATCGTAAAGATAATACTGTTTGCACCTGCTTTCTGTTCTGGTGTGATCCATCCTCTCATACGTGAGATGAAACCCAACGCTAACATGAAAAAGACCGGAAACAAAGTTGTTAATGCTGCCATAAAAATCCTCCCATTAGTTTACTTCTATATGACCATTATCAATTAAAATCCACATATAAGCAAATACTTATCTCCTATAGATGCCTATGCTCAAATTGAATAGTAACACTATTAATTAAATCATATGAAGGATTAAATGTCATGTCATAAGGGTCACATTTAGAAGTCTGTAGGATATTATTAGTATCTGCTCTATATCGACATTTGGAATAAAATCTTTAGAGCTTCAATGTTCTAAGCCTATATAATCCCCATTTTTTTAATTTCAATCAATGTCATAGATACTCTGCTTCTAAACAGATGAAAAAAGGACTATCAAGTGATAGTCCTTAGTTTGATTGATTAACCTCTATATTCAAGGCAAAGCATTGTCAAATCGTCGAATTGTTCTGCATCTCCTACGAATTCATAAACCGCTAAATCGATGCCATGAAGGATATCTTCAGTTCTTTCATTCTGATGTTGTTGTAAAGCAGTAATCATTCGTTCTGTACCAAACAATTCTTTTTGTTCATTGGTTGCCTCAGGTACGCCATCAGTGTAAATAAACAGTTTTGAACCAGGCTTCATTTGCAGTTCATAATTTTTATAGCGCATATTGACCATACCACCAAGAACAAAGCCATGGCGATCCTTATAGAGCTGGAAATCGCCATCAGGATCTTTAACAGCTGGATATTCATGTCCTGCATTAGCCGCAATCAAACGTCCAGTAGAGATTTCTAAAATACCAAGCCATGCCGTTACGAACATATCTTCATGTTCACCAGCACAAATTTGATTGTTGGCGCTAGCTAAAGCAAGAGCCGGATCTTTCTCTGACATTGCGTGGTTTTTAATAATCAGACGTGAAACCATCATGAATAAGGCTGCAGGTACACCTTTACCACTAACGTCTGCAATTACTACACCAAGATGATCTTCATCAACCATAAAGAAGTCATAGAAGTCGCCACCAACTTCTCTTGCCGGTGTCATTGATGCATATAAATCAAATTCGTGTCTTTCAGGGAATGGTGGGAATACACTTGGCAGCATACTTGCCTGAATACGTGAGGCTAAGAGAAGTTCCACACCAATACGTTCTTTTTCGGCTGTGATATTTTCTATTCGATCAACATAGTCATCGATTTCATTAGTCAGGGTCACAATGTTATCAGATAGTTCACCAATCTCATTGTGACGAGCTGCAAGTGATGTCTTGTCTGCAAGAATGCGGGCGATATTGGCATTAACCGTCTTACTATCTTTTGTTTTTGTATACAAACGGATGTTATGCAAAATACCTTCAAGAGGTCTTAAAACAGAAAGATAAACAGCGTACATAACAATCGCCAACAGTAGCAACTGAGAAATAACTGTTAAGAACGTACTGCTTCTTGCCTGTTCATGGATATTTGAATTTAAAGCTGACTGGTCATAAGTCATACCAAGAAGAACTGCTTTATCATCAATTTTATCAAGGTAAGCATAATAATCGACATAATAACCAGCATAAGCAATATGGCTAATAGAAACATGTTGACTACCCTTGAACATCGCTTCTCTAGCATTATCATAAGCTGTTTTCATCGCTATTTGCTGAGAACTGTTTTCTTCAACTGTTACAAGTTTTCCTAACGGATAAACTTCAGCATATTCAGTGCCTCGTTTTGCACCTTCGTCTGCTCCACTAAAAATGAAAAACTGCGTTGAATAAGGATTCTTGCCTTCATCACAATCAGTAATAACACAGAACAGAAAATCAATCATATAACTGCGTTTAATCTGATTGACGCGTGTAGTTACCCATGAATAAGTAATTTCAGCGTAGAGTTTTTGATCTTCTGGTGGTAAAGCTTTAACCTCATCAATATTAATATATTTAATGTTGAGATTAGGATGATGTTTATAAAACAGGAAGACCTTATCTTCCGTTTCAGTTCCATTACCAAAATCAACATCATACTCGATATCGAGTTCATCGGCGTGTTCATACCAATAACGAAGCAACCAGTGATAAGTTGGATATTCCTTGACTGAGTCAATTGTTTCCATCGCAATCTGACCGGCAATCAGCTCCATATTCTCTTTAACACTTGAATCAGTGACGCCAAGTTGAGTTATATAAGTAATGCCTGCTGTAATCATTAAGCAAATAATCATCAACAATTCAACCTGTCTAATTATGCCCTTAAAGTATTTCACGGTTTTCTCCTGCTTATAACTAATATATTTAATAACTATAAGTATCGTATCATGTAATGTTTTTTGTGGCAATCGTTATAACATTGCCACGCAAGGCACAAACTTATCCCATAATAATATTTTACTAAAAGGAAAGTTTTCTTGCAAGAATACTGTAGTTCATTTCGTAAGAATTAGCTTTTATTGTCCATGAATTTTTGTTGGTGTATAATAATCCATATCATAAAAAAATGTGCCAGAGGTGAATCTTATGATTAATAAAACATTACAATACTATGACGAACATGCTGTAGACTTTACCAACAGTACCGTTAATGTCGACTTCAAAAAGACTCAGGATCATTTTCTCAACTTCATCAAACCTAATGGTTTGATTCTGGATTTTGGTTGTGGGTCTGGTAGAGATACAAAATACTTCCTGAGTCAGGGTTATCAAGTTGATGCCATTGATGGTTCTCAGGAACTATGCCAGATTGCAAGTGAGTATACCGGCATAAAGGTTAAGCAAATGTTGTTCCAAGAATTAGATGACTGCAATATTTATGATGGTATATGGGCTTGTTCTTCCATCCTTCATCTATCGAAAAGTGAACTTAAAGATGTTTTCCATAAAATGGCACTTGCTTTAAAAGATGATGGTTCTATCTATACTTCCTTTAAATATGGCACATTTGAAGGTGAGCGTCATGGGCGCTACTTTACTGATTTTACACTTGAAACATTTCAAAGCTTTTTAGATAACCAGACAGACTTAAAATTGAGCGATTACTGGATTACAGGTGATGTACGCGCCAATAGAGGTGATGAAAAATGGCTGAACGTGATTTTACAAAAACAATAAAAATGACAAATGCTATAACAGGTGATCGTCATCAGTCATCACAACTCTATTATCAATTGATCGCTAGTCTGCAAAAGGCAGATGACATTGATATCATTGTCTCTTTCTTAATGGAATCAGGAGTCAAAATGTTGATTAAAGATCTCGATAAGGCTTTAGAACGAGGTGCAAAGATTCGCATTCTCACTGGCAATTACCTGGGGATTACTGAACCTTCAGCTTTATATCTAATCAAACATCAACTCAAAAATAAAGTAGACTTACGTTTCTACAATGATAAGTCTCGCTCATTCCATCCCAAATCATATATATTCCATTACCGTGATCATAGTGAGATTTTTGTTGGCTCTTCTAATATCTCTCGCAGCGCTTTAACATCTGGCATCGAATGGAATTACCGTTTCAGCAGTGACTTGGACCTAGAAAGTTATCAACAGTTTTATCAAACATTTATCGATCTGTTTGAGCATCATTCCATAATCATTGACGATGATGAACTTAAACGTTATTCAAAAAGCTGGCATCGTCCTGCCGTTTCCCGTGATATTGACAAATATCAGTTACCTGAAGACGTTAAAGTCATCTATGAACCACGTGGAGCCCAAATTGAAGCTTTATGTGCTTTGGAACAAACTCGTCAGGAAGGGGCAAAGCGTGCCCTTGTCTTAGCCGCAACCGGTGTAGGTAAAACCTATCTCGCTGCTTTTGATTCAAAAAACTTCAAGCGAATATTGTTTGTAGCCCACCGTGAAGAAATTCTCAAACAGGCAGCTGAATCTTTTGCCAACGTACGTCACACTCAAGACTATGGCTTCTTTAATGGTACAGCTAAATCAACTAAACATTCTTTAATCTTTGCTTCAGTGTCAACATTAGGAAAAAGCGAGTATCTTAACGACAATTATTTTACAAAAGACTATTTTGATTATATTGTCATTGACGAATTCCATCATGTTGCTTCAGATCAATATCAAAGTATTGTCAACTATTTCAAACCGCGTTTTCTACTCGGTTTAACAGCAACCCCTGAGCGAATGGATGGTCGTAACATCTATGAAATATGCGACTACAATGTCCCTTATGAAATCACCTTAAGAGACGCCATTAATAAAGGCATGCTGGTGCCATTTCACTATTATGGTATCTATGATGACACCGATTATTCTAAAATGCGTCTCGTTAAAGGACGCTATGTTGAAGAAGACCTCAATAAGAGTTATATCGGCAATAACCATCGTCATGATTTGATTTATAAATATTACCGTAAGTATCAATCAAAAAGTGCCCTGGGATTTTGTTGCTCCAGAGCACATGCTAAAGAAATGGCCAAAGAGTTCAATAGGCGTGGTATCCCTTCAGTTGCTGTGTATTCTAATGCCGATGATACCTTTTCTAAAGATCGTGCAGAGGCTATTAGACAACTAAGCGAAAAAGAAATCCGTGTTATCTTTTGTGTTGACATGTTCAATGAGGGTGTTGATATTCCTTCTATTGACATGGTTATGTTTCTGCGTCCAACCGATTCTCCTGTCGTCTTTTTACAGCAGTTAGGAAGAGGTTTAAGACGAGATGACGGTAAAGAGTATCTTAATGTCCTTGATTTTATCGGTAATTATGCAAAGGCTGGTAGGACCAGACAACTCCTTACAGGCAGTGCGAGCTATTCGATCAACAGCTATAGCGGCGTCAATCAAGACTTTATTCCTGATGGCTGTATCATTGATTTCGATATGCAACTCATTGATTTGTTCGCGGAAATGGAAAGAAAATCTCTTAAACTGAGAGACCATATCCATCTTGAATATGAACGTGTCAAAGACATGCTTGGTCATAGTCCATCAAGAGTCGAACTGTTTACTTACATGGATGATGATATCTACCGTCTGTGTATCACTCACAGCAAAGACAATCCGTTCAAACATTATCTTGACTATCGTCACGATTTCAATGATCTTACGCCAGAAGAAGAAAAACTGTATAACAGTATTGGTCGCGAATTCATTAGTTTGATTGAAAACACCAATATGTCAAAAGTCTATAAAATGCCAGTCCTTCTTGCTTTTTACAATCATGGTCAGATACGTCAAGAAGTACATGAAGATGAATTATTAGAGAGTTGGAAAGAATTCTTTGATACGGGAACTAACTGGAAAGATTTGGAAAAAGACATTACTTACGATAAATACAAATCAATTTCAGATAAATCACACATCAAGAAAATCATTCAAATGCCTATCCGTTACCTTGAAGCATCAGGAAAAGGGTTCTTTATCAAAAAAGAAGGTTCAATACTGGCTTTATGTGATGAATTAAAAGATATCAGCCAAACACAAACCTTCATCGAACAGATGTATGATGCCATCTATTATCGTGTATTGGATTATTACTACAAACGTTATAACGATCAATCATAAAATATATTTGGAAATATCATAAAATCAGGAGGCGAATCCACTTCCTGATTTTCATTTACTTAACACTTTGGACACTCTTTACATTCCCATATGCCATATAACCACTTCAGTATCAAACAGTTTGTAGCACCAATTTAGACTAAGTTATGATCATAACCTAAACCAATTTTTCTAAGTGGTGTCATCAATACAGGATTAGTAAATATTATCTATATCTTCTTGTATTGTGCATGTTGACTAAAGATCTATACGTTCTAGACGAGATTTTTATACGCACTACCAATGGTCAACTCTAACTTTCAAAGAAAAGTATCAGAAATTCAAGCATTTTCATTGACTCTATTTACCTATCGGTTTAATATGTATTTATATACGTTAATGAACAAGCAAAGTTAATCAGGAGTGAATATTATGTGCGAATTATTTGGTCTAACATCGAAAACGAAGAAAAATATCATCCCGTATTTAATAGAGTTCTATACTCATAGTGAGGAACACCCTCATGGCTGGGGTCTTGCTCAATTTAAAAACGGAAGCTACAACATGCAGAACGAAGCACAGTGTGCCAATGACAGCCAGCTCTTACCTCATGTCATCAAAGAAATGCGTCCAATACGACTTATGATTGCACATATCCGCAAAGCTTCAGTTGGTCGCGTTCATATCAATAATACTCATCCGTTTATTGCCAACGATGCTAAAGGTAATACCTGGGTTCTAGCCCATAATGGTACCATTTTTAATGGTGATGACTTGGGGCAATATTTCAATAGTCAACGCGGCGAAACTGATAGTGAACGTATTCTTCTGTATCTGGTTGACATTATTAATCAGACAGATGGTGATTTCGATCACATCAATAATGCGATCAAAGCAATATGTGATGGCAATAAAGTCAATTTACTATTTACAGATGGCGAACGTTTATATGTTCATACTAATATGCCTGAGACCTTATTCTTCAAGAAATATGATCGTGAATCATATATGATTGCAACTGTACCTCTTGATGATGGTAATTGGCAGCAAGTACCGCTTAACCGCTTGCTTGTCTATCAAAACGGCAAAAAAATATATGAAGGACAACCTCATCAATATACTTATCTTCCTCGAGAAGAAATTCCTTGGGATAAGATTTTAAAACATGTCACTGCTGATATTACCGTCCAAGAAAATATTCTTGATCAGGAAATCTATCATAAATACTTCATTCCAACACAAAGAACAGCAACAGATGTATCGGGAGTAGAATTTGAATTCCCTATCGTCAATCTTAACTCCCAACCAGTTGACTTTGAGATTGTTCATGAATTAACAGAAAAGTTCGTTGAAGAATTCGGATTTGACCATATCAAACGTGATGATAATGGACATATATACAACAGCTTCTCATCGCTTTATGGTGATGATTTATCTTATGACTGCAGCTACAATACCTTAGAACTCTCATTTGGCAAAGAATATGATCTAAATCTTATCTATGATCGTTTCGTTAAATATTACACATTTATACAAAGTGAACTCAAAAAACACCAGCACACTTTGACTGGTATGGGAATTAATCCTCATTATCATATTAATAAAACCGAACCGGTAGCTAGTGAACGCTATCGTATGCTTTATCATCATTTGACAAGTTATAAGAAATATCCACCTGTCATTCCATTCCATGATTACGCAAATTTTGGCATGTTCGCCTGTTCATCGCAGATACAGCTTGATGTCAACAAAGATGATGTGGCAAGAACCCTGAATATCATGAATCGCCTTGAACCTTTAAAGACCATTTTATTTGCGAATTCCTATTTGAACGACAATGGTCTTGAGTACCTGAATGTTAGAGACCATCTGTGGAAGCACAGTCTTCATGGTTATAATCAACATAATGTCGATATGTATGATGGAACGTTCCATGACAATC
This sequence comes from Erysipelotrichaceae bacterium, assembly GCA_017633115.1. GTDB lineage: Bacteria > Bacillota_I > Bacilli_A > Erysipelotrichales > Coprobacillaceae > RGIG9341. The sequence continues at coordinate 11,603 of JAGBPZ010000128.1, forward strand.
AGGAAGTCGTTAGCTATATCAAATCAATGTCTTTATATTGTGTTGAACGTGGTGGTAAATATATCAATTTTCATCCAATGACATTGCGACAGTATTTCTCTCAGGCAGAAATCAATGGTGAGTACTTTGATGGAAATGAATACCGCAGTATCACCTTCCATCCATTGTTAGAAGATCTTCAGTTCCTGCGTTCATTCAAATTTGAAGATTTAACCTTTAGAGGTACAATTGAATATCGTTCAATCTGTCAGCAACCCGTATCTGATATCATGGCGCCTTCAGCTTTCCATGTTGGACTTAATCACAAGTTAGATGAACTCGAAAAGCTTCTAGATGAAGATCAGGCACTCTATCATCAAGGTTTTACTGTGATTGAGTTAAGGACAATGCTCAACATGAAAGACTGGCCTCCTTTCCTCAACCGTGAAAAGATTTCAAAATTACTTATTCAGGTATTAGATCTAGCTAAAGAAGGGCTAGTTCAACGCGGACTTAATGAGGAGCGCTTCCTAACACCACTCTATGAGCGTGCTCAAACACTTCAATCTCCTGCAAGAGTGATGATTGAAGCGATTGATCATGGTGCAACAATCGATGATTATATTCTTAAATATAGCGAACTTTAAAGGATGGTAAAAATATGTTACATCTTCACAATCCGACTATCAAAGCCTATCAGTTTGATGGCGAATTCGGTTTAGAAAAGGAATCGTTAAGAGTTAATGAAAATGGACATTTCGCAAAGACAAGACACCCTTTTGAAAACGATCAAAACATTGTCAAAGACTTCGCAGAAAATCAGACTGAAATAAATACTGAAATTCATAAAAGTGCTCATGGGGCAATCAAAGAATTAGAAAAGCACCAAGAACGACTTATCAATGTTTTAAAAGATCAACAAGAATATTTATGGCGCTTTTCCAATCCACCTTATATCGAAAACGAGGAAGATATTCCTATTGCCATTTATTCTGATTCATTGATTTCTAAATATCATTACCGTCAATATTTGAGTCATAAATATGGGCGATACCTGATGACTTTTTCTGGTATCCACGTAAACTTCTCTTTTGGGCAAAGGTTATTAGATGAGGCATTCCAGCATGATTCTCACACCAACTTTCAGGATTACAAGAATAATCTCTATCTTCATATTGCGAAAGGGCTCATTGAATATGGTTGGATTTTGGTAACTTTAATGGCTGCCAGCCCTATTGTTGATGGTTCTTACTTTGAACAAGGTGTGGAAGGACAGAGCATCTTTACGGGAATGGCATCACTTCGATGCAGTGAACTTGGTTACTGGAATGAGTTTATTCCTATATTGGATTATAGTTCTTTACCTAATTATGTTGAAAGCATTCAAAAGTATTTGAATAAAGGACTGCTTTCTGCAGCATCTGAACTCTACTACCCTATTCGTTTAAAGCCTGCAGGTGTCAATCGTCTTGATCAATTACTTAAAAATGGAGTTAATCATATTGAATTGCGAATGTATGATCTCAATCCTTTTGCACCTTCTGGTGTTGATGAGATGGACCTCTTATTTGCCCAACGATTAATTCTTTACTTGGCTGACTTGCCACCATTCACGCTTAATGAAGTTGATCAAGTCAGAAGTATCCAAAATTTTAAAAAAGCAGCTCGCTACGATTTAGATCAAACTCATATTAGTTCAGCAGACAATACAAGTTTAAGTGTTCGTGAGGCAGCGCTAAATTTACTCGACCAAATAAAAGAATTCTTTGACGATGATGAAAGTATATCAATTATTGATTTTCAAAGACAAAAGCTTATAGATGATCAAAAGCGCTACGCTGCCAGAGTCAAAGAAATATATGGCACCCAATTCCAGGAAAAAGCACTTGCTCTTGCGAAAAAGCGATAATCCATAAGAAAAGCTAAATAACTCCATAAAGCAAAAAAGTCCAAATCAATGGACTTTTTTTGCATTAATCTTTATTCGTATTCAATTGTACCAGTTGGTTTTGGTGTTAAGTCATATAAGACTCTGTTGACACCATCAACTTCATGAGTGATACGATCAGTTAAACGGTCTAATAATTCATAAGGAATCTTTTCGATTGTAGCTGACATAGCATCACGTGTGTTTACGGCACGGATAATAACTGGCCAGTCAAAGCTTCTTTCGCCATTCTTAATACCTGTAGATTTGAAATCAGGAACAACTGTGAAATACTGCCATACTTTTCCTTCTAAACCAGCATTAGCGAATTCTTCACGTAAGATGGCATCAGATTCACGAACTGCTTCTAAACGTTCTCTAGTGATAGCGCCTGGGCAACGTACGCCTAAACCAGGTCCTGGGAAAGGCTGACGATTAACCATGTTATCAGGTAAACCTAACTGCTGACCAACGATACGTACTTCGTCTTTGAAAAGAATCTTAACTGGTTCAACAAGTTCAAAACGTTCTGCGATATCTTCTGGTAAACCACCAGCGTTGTGATGAGCTTTAATGCCCTTTTCACTTTCAAGGATATCAGGCCAGATTGTACCTTGTGCTAAGAAATCAACGCCTTCAAGTTTACGTGCTTCATCAGCAAATACGTTAATGAATTCTTCACCGATGATATGACGTTTTTCTTCAGGGTCACTGACACCATCAAGAAGGTCAAGGAAACGATCAGTTGCATCAACATAAACTAAATTTGCATCCATCTGTCCTCTGAACACTTCGATAACCTGTTCAGGTTCACCTTTACGTAATAAACCATGGTTGACATGTACACATACTAACTGTTTACCAACAGCTTTAATCAATAATGCAGCAACTACTGATGAATCAACACCACCAGATAAAGCTAATAATACTTTCTTATCACCGATCTGTGCTCTTAATGCTTCAATCTGTTTTTCAATAAATGCATCGGCAAGCTCAGGAGTTGTGATACGTTCCATCGTATCAGGTCTTCTTTCGTCCATTTATACCTCCAACTGTTTTTCAACACTTTTAAAAATATATCCCATTCTGACAAATTATAGTGTATGAGTCAAGAAACTTTTCTACAAATAGTCATCTAAAAGTATAAAAAACCAATCATAAGTTCAATGTCATGATTGGTTTATGGCTTTATTTGGTCATTATCGCTTATACTTTTAGGAAAATTATAAATCAATAATCATCTATTTAAGGATATACTGATTGATAAACTGGGCAATACCATCATGATTATTATCATCAGTAATGTAATCAGCTACACTCTTTGTCAAATCAGACCCATTGGCCATAACGACACCGACACCAGCATTGAGTGTCATATCATAGTCATTATCAGCATCCCCAAAGGTACATAGTTCATCCATTGAAAAACCATGCATGTCCATGACTTGTTTTAATCCATAAGTTTTAGACACGCGAGGATCCATATATTCATAAAGGATACTGCCAGTGATCAGTGATGAACTCTTATACTTGTCATTCGAAAATGTCTTCGCACGTTCAACTACTAAAGGCATATCTTCTTTATGACAGACAATCATGACTTTTGGTTTAGGTGTTTTAAGGAACTCATTAAAATCAGCCACTTTATAAGGCACACGGTCAGCTTTAGCTAAATAAGCTATATGTTCATCATCTTTTGGTGCATAAAGAATGCCCTCCCATGGAATCGCAAAGTTGACATCCATATCTTCAAAATGTTTGATGATTTCATGAATTAGTTCCCCTTCTAATGGGAAGGATTGTTGGTCAATATTTAATACATAATCATAAATCTCTGCACCACCAGTACCAACGATGACATCTACAAGACCATCAATACCCCAAATCTTCAACAGTGTTTTAACACTATTGACATCTCTTCCTGTTGATAAGCCAAACAGGATACCCATTTCTCTAGCTTTCTTGATGGCTTCAACGGTCTTTGGCGTAACTATACCCTGGCGATTCAACAATGTCCCATCAACATCACACATAATAGCTTTGATATTCATACTTTGCTCTCCTTTGATACTCTTAGTTTAACATAATTAAAAATGAAAGAGTCAAACATATGTCAAAGACAATTTTTCTACTTTAATCATTTAAAAAAGTCTGCCTGATCAACATCAGACAGACTGATTTTAATTAGATATTATGATTTAATAATCTTTTTCAATAACTAATACACAACACTGGCAAATGGTGGATATTCCTGATTGTCTTTGACATAACCAGTCTTTTTACCATATTTAACTTTATACCAGTAAACATAATTCTTTCTTGTAATGGATTTAAGTGTAATCTTCTTTCCCTTAGAAATAGTGAATTTCTTCTTTGTACTGCCAGCACTCTTATAAGCAGTCAGTTTATCAGCTGCATAAAGTTTGTTGACACCATCATCAGTCTTTACGCTAGTAACTGTCCAAGTTGAAGGTGTTTTATATTTCGTAGATTTATATTTAGCTGAAATTTTAATTGTAGCAGGCGTACCTTCGGTAAAAAATTCAAGATAGGCTTTTAGCGTTAAATGATTGCTTGACTTAGAAGATGGAGAAACTGTCGTTGAAGTCAAGCCTGGCATATCGTATTTAAAATCCTTTGCAACTGATAATTGACCCGACTTACTACATTTATAAAGTTTAAGACTAAATGTACTCTTACCATAAGACATGTTAACAAGTAAGAATCTCTTACCATTTTTTAATTTAATATGGTGAATAAAAATTGTATCACCATGTACGTTACTAAGGATATTTTCATATCCATTAATTTTAATTGTTACTTTTATAATATCACTATAGTTGGATGCTGTTGCATCAATAGTAATGGTATCTTTCTTTGTGCTTCCACATATATCATAACCTTTTGTGGTTTTTTCAAAACCACCGCCAGAAGCATAGAAATGATAGATTTCTTTCTTCTTAGATGCAGCTTCGACACGATTCATACCTGCAGCCTGACATAGCATCATAGTCATACAGATCAATGCAACTAAAAGCATTTTTATTTTTTTCATTGAGAATGACCTCCTGTCTTTAATAATTAATAATGTATTTTCCTATTAATAACATAACATTATTTAAATCTTTTATAAATCTATTTTTCAAACTTGAAATATTTTTAAAAGATAATTATATCTTAATTACGAAAAGAGAGGCTGATGTATAATCAGCCTCTCAAGGATGGGGAATCATGGCTTTCAACAAACAACTTTTCGGCACATACTTTAGTCATCAAATAAATGTCAGCATAGAGGTAATGCGTCTTTTTAATCAAAAGGTGAATAATCTTTTAATACTATTAGTGTGACTAATCAACATCATCCTGACAATATCTCATTTGCTTTTACAAATCATAACGCTTTTTCATAAACTTTTTTCGAAAGGTAAAAGTGGATCGAAGAAATAATGTTTAGACAAAACTAATTGATACATCAAGCCTGATCTCTCGATGACATGAAAGACTGATTGACTCGCTCATTGATATCTCTAATTTTAATCATTAAATACCAATGTTGTGCCCTGAAAACCATAAAAATCTGTAGACAATCTACAGATTGAATGTAGCATAACGTCTCATAGACTTTTTCTTTAGACTATATTGTCTTAATGTTTTAACTCTGTTAATATCATATTATACAATTTAATAAATTTATAGTATTATAATAGATATTTTTAATATAATATTATTTAAATGCATTATAGGAGAACTACTATGATTATTGCATTAGAATTATTAGAAAATCATGACAAACATAGCGATCTAACTCATTGGCATGATAAAATCGAAGTCATCCGCGTTCTTGATCATCGTATTGGCATCACTATTAATGGTACAGATTATCAAATAAACCAAAACGATATGTGCATCATCAATCGTGGACAGATCCATCGTATCTATGATATTGATCAGCATGATTGCACATTCCAAAGACTGATGATTGATCCAGCTATCTTTACTGCTGATAAAATCATTTATCAAAAGTATATTGTTCCTCTTCTTACTGATGTCACTTTTACTCACGTTCTTTTGAAAAGTGCTGAAGAATATACACAAGAATTAGAGCAGATTATGGATGAAATTCTATCAATAGGGCATTCAATAACAGATGCTTATGAATTAAAAGTCATCGCTCTTGTGCATATGTTCTTTTACTATCTTTACCAATATTATATGATTGCTAAAAAGCCACAAACAGGTATGAACCCAGATATCATTCTTTATCGTCAAATGACTGAATATATATATCAAAATTATGCAAACAAATTATCTCTGAATGATATTGCAACAGCCGGCAGTATCAGTAAAAGTAAATGTTGTAACGTCTTTAAGGAATATGCCAATCATTCTCCAATTGATTTTCTCAATCTTTATCGTTTAAAAGTCAGTACTGATAAACTTAAAAACTCAATTGATAGTATTGCCTCAATTGCCCAC
>JAGBPZ010000129.1 GCA_017633115.1 Erysipelotrichaceae bacterium
CTACGTGTTCAAACGTCAGGGCATTCTCTCAAAAGAAGTGGCATCTGGTATGAATACATTGGTATTTAAAGTGGCTTTACCATTATTGCTTTTTGAACAGTTGGCAACTGCTGACTTCCTTAGTGTCTGGGACACAAAGTTTGTTCTCTTCTGTGCTCTGGCAACGACTTTATCAATTGTCCTTGTCATGGTTGTCTCACGCCTAATTAAAAATCGCAGTGTCCGTGGTGAATTTGTTCAGGCAGCGTATCGTTCATCTGCAGCATTGCTTGGGGTGGCATTTATCAACAATATTTACGGTGAATCACAGATGGCGGCGTTGATGATTATTGGTGCTGTTCCAATATATAATATTATGGCTGTCGTTGTTTTATCTTTAACTGATCCAGAAAACGAAAAAATTGATGCCACAGTCATCAAAAAAACGTTGATAGGGATTATGAAAAATCCAATTATTGTAGGTATTGTCGATGGTGTCATTTGGTCAGTTCTGAAATTACCGATGCCGGCCTGGTTCAATACTTATCTAAGTCGTATTGGCAGTTTATCGACCCCGATGGGCTTAATTGCGATGGGTGCTATGATTGATTTAGGCACTATTGGTAGCACCTTGGTACCATCATTATGGGCATCATTCTTTAAATTGATTGGTTTAGAAGCGCTCTTTTTACCAGCCGCTGTGGCCTTAGGTTTCCAGAAAGAGCAACTGGTGGCTGTTATGATAATGTTAGGATCAGCGACTACAGTTTCTTGTTATGTTATGGCACGAAACATGCATCATGAAGGTACACTGACCTCGACGACGGTCGCGATTACAACCATTCTTTCTTCTTTTACACTCACATTCTGGCTCTTTTTAGCCCGTTCAATGGGTTGGATTTAAAAGTAAAACGTCACTCTCAAAAGTGGCGTTTTTTTTATGTTCTCAAGTTGTCATTTTTATCTTTGGCATCACGATAAACTTTAAACTGCAGCAGACATAAAGTATAATAAAAGTGTGTATATATAAAAATAATGTTGTAAAGGAGAGCAATATGAAGGGTGTAGAAACAAATAAGAATCTCATTAGACGCCGTGTTTTTGAAGCCATTGCCCGCCTGGCTTATGAAGGTGGAAAACCTGAAGATATCAAGAATCTGCCTTATGAAATTATACCTGGTGAAGTGGCAACTTATCGTGAGAGTATCTTCCTTGAACGTGCAATTATCGAAGAACGTTTACGTGCTGCCTTAGGACTACCTCTAAGAGATATTACTGAACATACTTCAGTTATTGATGGTATTGAAGAGTCAATGGTCCCTGAAACTTATTATAAACCACCTCTCATCGACATCATCAAATTCGCTTGCTATAAATGTCCGGAGAAACGTGTGTTCGTCACTGATGGTTGTCAGGGATGTCTGGAACATCCTTGTATGGAAGTTTGTCCAAAAGGAGCTATTACATTTAAAAATGGTCGCTCCTACATTGATGATGAAAAATGTGTAAAATGCGGATTATGCGTTAATGCTTGTCAATATAATGCGATTATCAAGCAGGAACGTCCATGTGTGAAATCTTGTGGTGTCAATGCCATTAAATCAGATCAATTTGGTCGTGCAGTGATTGATCAGGATCGTTGTGTATCATGTGGTATGTGTTTGGTTAATTGTCCATTTGGTGCGATCGTTGATAAAGGTCAGATCTATCAAACAATCATGGCCATTAAGAGCGAAACGCCAGTTTATGCAATCGTTGCTCCAGCTATTGCAGGTCAGTTTGGTAAGCAGATGTCAGATAATAAGATTAGACCTGCTTTTAGAGCACTTGGCTTCACAGATGTTTACGAAGTTGCCCTTGGTGCAGATATGTGTACGATTCAGGAAGCTAATGATTTCTTGGAAGAAGTTCCATCAAAGATTCCATTCATGGGTACATCATGTTGTCCAGCTTGGAATAAAATGGCACAGCGAGATTTCCCAAAATATGCTAATACGATTTCGATGGCTTTAACACCAATGGTCTTAACAGCGCGTTTGATCAAAACTGAACATCCAGACTGTAAGATTTGCTTCATTGGTCCATGCTTATCTAAGAAAGAAGAAGCAAGCCGTACCAATATTAAGAGTTATGTTGACTTTACACTGACATTCGAAGAAGTCGCAGGTATGTTTGAAGCACTCGATGTCGATATTGCTGCTTTACCTGCAGATGTACCACTCAAACAGGCAAGTAGTGATGGCAGAGGTTTTGCAGCTTCTGGTGGCGTTGCCTCAGCTGTTAAAAACTATATCAACAAACTCGATCCAGATATCGATGTTAAGATTGTTAAAGGTGAAGGTCTTGCCGAATGTAAACGTATGATGATGATGGCTGCCCGTGGTAAGTACAATGGCTATCTATTAGAAGGTATGGCTTGTCCAGGCGGATGTATTTCTGGTGCCGGCACATTGCAGACGATTATGTCATCATCTCGTTCATTGCAGCAGTCACAACGTGAAGCAACTTTCCAACGTGCAGGTGATACGATCTATGCTTCATGGATCAAAGACTTAGTCAATATTGAACAAACATTAAAAAAGGAATAATGAATTCATGATTGTCTTTTTAACAAGCAGTCCTAGTGGTCCCCTGGATCAAAGTCGTCGTGTTGATGGCTTAGATACCTGGAATGGTTTTGTGGATCAGCTAAAAGCTTATTGGAAAGATAATGCCTTATGTCTTATGATTGCAGCTGAACCATACGATCTGGAAGAAAATGATCGTATGGTCTCTTTCTTTGCTGAAGCAATTGAAAAAGCAGGCTTATCTTATCGTCGCTTTGATATTTGGGACAACCGTAAGAAATCGATGACACAGAAACAGTTACACAACTATGATGTCATCTTTCTTGCTGGAGGACATGTGCCAACACAAAATAAATTTATGACTTCAAATGGGTTAAGGCGTAAAATGGAGGGGTATAAAGGTATCGTCATCGGTATTAGTGCCGGTACAATGAACAGTGCTGATATCGTCTATGCCCAGCCTGAACTCACTGGTGAAGCTGTTGACCCTAACTATAAACGTTTTATCAAAGGACTGAATCTTACCAAAACCCAAATTCTTCCTCATTATCAAATGATGAAGAAGGAATGGATCGATGGCATGCGTCTTTATGACGATGTCACTTATGGCGATAGCATCGGACATCGTTTTCTTGCTTTGCCTGATGGTTCTTATCTGCTAGGTATTGATGGTCAGGAAACAATTTATGGTGAAGCTTATGAAATCGCTGATGGCACAATCCGACAAATCTGTCGTAAGGGAGAAAAGCTGCCATGGGTTTAAAACGTGAAGATATCATTGAACTGTTGAATAAAGAAAATATTGACTTCACAATGATCGAACATCCAGCTATCTATACGATGGAAGGACTCTATCAGCTTGATATAGATGATGAACTTAAGGATGTTGTCGTTAAAAATCTGTTTTTAAGAGATAATAAAAAGAGCCACTATTATCTAATCGTTGTCTCTCAGAATAAACGTGTGAATTTAAAGCAGCTACAAGCTCTGATCAATTCGAAACGTTTGAGCTTTGCTTCAGCTGAAGATTTAGCTTCTTATCTTAAGTTATCTCCAGGAGCAGTCACACCTTTAGGGTTATTAAATGACCAAGACAAACGTGTTGAACTATATATCGATGATGCAATAGGTGAAACGATTGGTGTCCACCCCAATGATAATCGTGCTTTACTGTTTATGAAAACAACTGATTTATTACGATTGCTTGAAAGTCGAGGACACCTAATTAATAAAGTGATTTTATGACAAGAAAGGGATGAACCGTATGTCCAAAATTACATTAAACAGTACCATTAAAGAAGTTTATGAAACACCCGTAGGTCATGATGTTTTACAGCGAGTTGCCATTACCTTGGGCTTTGATGCACAGTGGCTTGATGGTATGATTGCTGATCATGTCAAAATTAAATACATCAAGAAGCTGGCTAAAAAACAATTTAATGATGATTTCTTTGATACACTGATCAATTTGATCAATAGTGAAACTGATGTCTTGCCTCCATATAAAGGTGATGTTGAACCAGCCTGGTGGAAAGAAGCGGTTTTCTATCAAATCTATCCACGAACATTTTATGACAGCAATGGGGATGGCATCGGTGATCTTCAGGGTATGATTGAAAAACTGGATGAGTTGAAATCACTAGGCATTGATGCTTTATGGCTTTCTCCAATTTATGATTCCCCTAATGACGATAATGGTTACGATATCCGTCACTATATGCAGATTCACAGTGACTACGGTACAATGAATGATTTCCAGCATTTGCTTCGAGAAGTGCATCGTCGCGATATGAAATTGATCATGGACCTTGTTATTAACCATACATCTGATGAACATGCATGGTTTGAATCGGCTATTAATGATCCGGAGTCAAGCTACCGTGATTATTATTACATTATTCCAGGTGATCCAGATACGCCACCAAACAATTGGCAGTCGTTGTTTTCAGGATCTGCTTGGCGTTATTATGAAGACCAGGGTGTATGGGCATTACATTTGTTCTCAAAGAAACAGATGGACCTTAACTGGCATAGTGACGCTTTGCGTGAGGATCTCAAGACAATGATCAATGAGTGGCTGGATATGGGTGTTGATGGTTTCCGTCTAGATGTCATCAACTTTATCAGTAAGGCTGATGGTTTACCTGACGGTAATGATGATATTGCCCAGATGATGGGTTACAGGGGTATTGAACATTATTTCTATGGCCCACATCTTAATGACTATTTACGTGAAATTCATGATGATTGTTTTGCTCCACACAAGGCATTTTCTGTTGGTGAAACACCTGGTGCAGGGATGAAAATTGGTCAGATGCTGACGAGCAGCCGCCGTCATGAACTCGATATGATCTTCACTTTTGACCATCTTGAATCACCGGGACATTCAAAATACGAAGATTACCGTTATGACTTGAATTACTTCAAGACTTTCATCAATGACTGGATTCTCAATTATGGTAATGATTGTTGGTGTTCATTATTCTACAACAATCATGACAATCCAAAGATGTGCAGTAAGATCAATCCAGATCCTCAATATGCAACATCAATACAAACATTGCTGGCCGTCATGCAGATGACATTGAAGGGGACACCATTTATATTCCAAGGCGAAGAAATGGGTGTTCAGAATTACGAATTTACTTCAATGGACCAGATTTCTGATGTTGAATCAGTCAATCTCTATCAGGAATTAATTAAAGATCATAGCGAAGAAGAAGCATTTGTGAAGATCAAGGCAGGTACCAGGGATCATGCCCGTCAACTGCTTCCATGGCAGGAATCATCAAAAGAGTTGTTAGGAGATCGCTATCAGGGTATTAATGAAGATATTCGCAATCTTTATAAGAAACTGATTAAACTTCGTCATGAGCACAAGACACTTGTCTATGGTGATTATGAACCAATCGATTTAAGCAAAAATCATTTTACTTATCGCCGTGAAGATGAGAATGAAACATTTATTATCGATTGTAACCTAAGTGATCAGATAGTCGATGCTTATGAAATGCCACCACGTGCCATTTTGATGCATCCATATTCTGTTCCTGTTGATCAGACTGATGTTCTTGGTCCTTACGAAGCTCGTATTTATAAAATCATGTTCTAACATAAAGGAGTGAACTTTATGGAATTTTATACATTTTTATCGACGGATGATCGTCACACAGAAATCCATGCCGTAAAATGGATTCCAGAAAAAGTCAAAGCGGCTTTGATTATTACTCATGGCATTCAGGAATATAGTGAACGCTATGATGAATTTGCCCGTTTTCTTAATGACTACAATATAGCGGTTTATGCTCATGATCATATAGGACATGGTGAATCAGTTGCTTCAGAGGAGGAACTAGGTACATTCCACAGTCACAAAGTTGACGAAGTCATGACAGCTGATCTCTATCAACAGATGAACATTGTCATCAAAGAAAATCCAGGCATTCCTGTTTTTATGCTTGGGCATTCAATGGGCTCATACGTATTAAGAAAATTTTTAAGCGATTATGGCAAAGATGTTGAAAAAATCAAAGGTGCCATTATCATGGGCACAGGTACGGAAAACAATTTGAGTATTCGTGCAGGTTTACGTTTGATCAAAGGTATGAAGCGCATTAAGAATTCCGACTACAAGAGTCGTACGATTGCTAAAATGGCATTCAGTCGTCGTGAATACAAAGGTTATGACATGACTGGGGAAGATCCTGAAAATAGCTGGTTGTCAAAGAATGTCAAAAGTGTTAAAAAGTATTATAGTGATCCAAAAGATACCTATGAAGTGTCATTAGATGGCTATGAAGGGCTGATGAAAATGACGTTACTTGACAATATGCGTAAACGTATTAAAAGGATTCCTAAGAATCTGCCAATTCTGTTCGTATCAGGAAGTGAAGATCCAGTAGGTGCTAATGGAAAAGGTGTTAAAGCAGCCTATAAGAAATTTGTCAAAGCAGGTATCAAAGATGTCACTTTAAAACTTTATAAAGGTGACCGTCATGAAATCTTAAATGAATTGGATCGCCATGATGTTTATGAAGATATTGCTTTGTGGATTTTGTCCCATAAAAGAGATGAGGAGATTTAAATTATGTTGTTTGTTGAATATAATCGCTGCGGTACGTGTCGTAAAGCTAAAAAATGGCTGGTTGAACATGATATCGAATTCATTGATCGTCCAATTAAAGATGAACCCCCAACCATTGAAGAACTAAAAAAGTGGCATGAATTAAGCGGACTGCCTTTAAAACGATTCTTTAATACGAGCGGTCAGCTCTATCGCTCTATGGGGCTTAAGGATCGTCTTAAAACGATGAGTGAAGATGAAATGTATGAAATACTTGCAACTGATGGCATGTTGGTTAAAAGACCGATTTTAGTCAATGGTGATACCGTATTAGTTGGCTTTAAAGAAACGGAATACGAGAGTTTGTTGTAATGTATTTATATATTATTCCGCCTATTTATGTATTGATTTATTGTGTGATGGGGCTATTGCTTTATCAAGATTTTAGATTATCAGGTGCTTCATGGATGAGTATCATTGCTGCCTTGGTGCTCATTGCCGGAGCAGCTGTTGGCTTGGCAGGCTGTTTCATGAAAGACAGTGAAACTAAATTCTTGCTTCATGCAATCCACAATATTTGGCTGGCAATATTTATTTATTTCATCATGCTTTATGGTGGCGCCCGTCTGATCATGGCCATTGGTCATCTGTATTACGACCGCATCATTTTAGGAACGCATCGTTTACTAATTGTGATGGCTTGTATTTTGATTGCAATCACAACAAGTATCTATGGTTTC
>JAGBPZ010000130.1 GCA_017633115.1 Erysipelotrichaceae bacterium
AATGGTGGTCGTTATGTGATGACAGGTAATGTTTATCCTGAAACTGTTGATGAAGATCGTGTTGAATTTTTCTCTGATGGCGGCATCACTGAATTCAATGATGTTGTCAAATATGCAATCGTTGTGAAATAAATATTGTTAGCTGGTATATAAGTGTACCAGCTTTTTTTATGCCTTTATGAAAAGACTTATTTCATGATATGATAAATCAAAGGAGATGAGATGCAATGGAAATGACATTAAGATGGTATGGCAGTGAGTTTGATACTGTCACCTTAAAACAAATTCGTCAGATTCCTGGTGTAACGGGCGTTATAACGACTTTATATGATACGACACCTGGTGAGGTATGGAGTCAGGAAGCAATTCATGCTTTAAAAGAGGAAGTGGAAGCAGCAGGCTTACACATTGCCGGGATTGAAAGTGTGAATGTTTCTGATGCGATTAAGGTTGGTGCCCCTGAACGTGATCAGGATATTGCCAATTATATTAAGACTTTGGAAAACCTGGGTAAGGAAGATATTCATCTTGTCTGTTATAATTTCATGCCGGTTTTTGATTGGACTCGTACTGAACTGGCTCGTGAAAAAGCCGATGGTTCAACGGTTCTTGCTTATAATCAAAAGACCATTGATATGATTGATCCAGATGATTTTGCAGCTTCAATTGAACGCATGTCTCATGGTACGATTCTTCCAGGATGGGAACCCGAACGTATGGCAAAAGTCAAATCGTTATTTGATCTTTATCGTGATATTGACGAAGATAAGCTTTTCGCTAATCTTGTCTATTTCCTTAAAGCAATCATGCCTGTTTGTCAAAAATATGACATTAAAATGGCTATTCATCCAGATGATCCAGCATGGAGTGTCTTTGGCTTGCCACGAATCATTACTACAGAAGAAGGCATTTTACGTTTAATGAATGCTGTGGATGATGTTCATAATGGAGTCACGTTCTGTTCGGGATCATATGGTACTAATCGCAATAATGACCTTGTTCATATGATTCATGCGTTAAAGGGACGTATCCACTTTGCCCATGTCCGTAATCTCAAGTTCAATGATTTAAGTGCAGAGAATTATGACTTTGAAGAAGCTGCACATTTGTCTCGTGATGGTGACTTTGATCTCTACGCTATTATGAAGGCGCTTTATGATACGGGATTTAAAGGTCCAGTTCGTCCTGATCATGGACGCATGATTTGGGGTGAAGAAGCAATGCCTGGTTATGGCTTATATGACAGAGCTTTAGGTGCTACTTATCTCAATGGATTGCTTGAAGCAATCATTAAATCGTCACAACGTGATGATTAAACTTTAGCTAGAGGTAAATTTCCTTTATAATAAATATATGGAGGAGTGAGTTTTATGTTTAGTACATCAATGATTTGTCTGGCATTTTTGGCTGGGTGTATGGGGACTTTGCTTGGAGGTACGTTCTCTTTTATTACTTACGGGGTGTTGGGAGCTTTAGGTGTTGCGGCATCGTTTAGTGGTGTTGATATGACCTGGTACAACACTGTTGCAATGGGAGTCTTCTTCGTTCCTGCAGTTATGTTTAACGCTGCCGTTTTAGCAACTCCTGTTGCTGCTTTACGATATGATATTAAGGGTCATGAAATTGTGAAATCATTGGCATTGACCCATGATTTTCTCATCGTACTTGTTGGGGGTATTGGTGGTGTCATTGGTTATACGTGTTTGACGTTGATTGGTAAGCTTGGTATCAACTGTGACCAGGGTGCTTTGACAATCGTTATTACGGGTATTATCTATCGCTTGATTTTCAATCGTGGCCAAAAATATAGTCGTGATGGTTTACGTCTTGTCAAACGTGGTGGTCTACCATTCTGGGGTTATGAAATAGTCTTAGGTGTTGTCATTGCTGCAGTTGCTGCTTATTTTGTTGAAATCACGGGTAATGTTTCAATTGGTTTCTATATGAGCGCAATTGTATTATTGCTTCAGTTCATTGATCCATATGTACCATGTACTCATCAGATTTCAATGGTTGCCGGTTATGCAATGGGGGCCACTCATAGTTTCGCGATTGCGATAGTATTTGGTGTCATTGCGGAACTGATCAATACCATTTTTGGTCTTGTTCTCAATAATGATAACGGTACTCATATCGATCCACCTGCAGTTGCGATTGCGACTTGTAGTTTAATCATATTTGCTTTGTTTGGTTAATCAGGTGACTTCGGTCACCTGTTTTTTATTTGCCTTAATTTGTGTATAATGGATATGTGAAGGAGGGAGCATGATGCCATTACTATTGACAAAAGAAACCATCGACACCATTATTGCCAATGTTCCAGGCAGTTATGGTTTGTATTCAGTTGGTGATCATGAAATCCATAAGCTTTATAACTCAGTTAATCTTCAGACAGCCATGGGCTTTACTGAAGAAGAATATGAGGCTATTATCAGTAATCCGATTCTGCTGATTCAACCTGAACAACAGGAAGATTACTGGAATGACCTCTATAATGTCACTGAAGATCTTGAACATATCTCTGAAGTTGAAAATGTTTCTCATATGTTACGTAAAGATGGTCGTATCATTCCTGTCGTTTCGATTATTCGTTATATCGGTGTCTATCAAGACTTGCCAGTTGTTCTAGCGATGTTCCGCATCGACTGGAATCAGCGTATTGAAGATTATGAACAGGTATTGAACTTGCAGGCACTTTATGAAACAGCCCTTAGAAAGACAGAAATTGCAGTATGGGAATATGATATTATCCATCATCGCAATATTATTGCGAAAGCTATTTATGATGATGAGTTTAAGACGCGTACCCATATACCACATGTCATTACTGATGTACCTTATTCACTGACAAAGTATATCGAGGATCGTTATGTTGATGATTTTGTCGAAATGTATCAGGCCATCAATCGCGGTGAACCATCAGCGAGCTGTGAAGTATGGCTTAAAGGTGATGATGATAATCCGCGCAGCTGTCAGCATATGGTTTTAACAACTGTGTATGACGAACAGGGTTATCCAACCAAAGCCTTTGGCTTAGGACAGGATGTCACTTCAAGAAAAATCGATGAAGAATTATACAATTCAATTAATAATCAGTTTGAAAGTATCCTGCCATTAGCCATTGTCTCAGCACGTTTAAATCTGAGTGAAAACCGTATTTTGCGCTTTATTTCTAATAATCCTCGTATTGACAGTGAAGCAACTCGCAGTGCCGATGATTATTTCATATATGCTGGCAAGTATGTCATGGATGCTGAGTTACAGAAACAATACTTTGAGACTTTTAATTGCGAACATCTGATTCATCTTTATAAGAAGCATCAGACGAAAGCCATGATTGAATTTCCAGTTATCTATCCTAATGGTAAAGTTCAGTTTGTTGAGTTGACAACAACGATGAGTATGAATCCAGCGACTCGATCAATTGAAGCTTTAGTTTATGCAATGGATATCACTGAGAGGGTTTTACGTGAACATACGATTCATGAATTGGCTAATAAGAGTTTCTATTATGTTGCTACGATTGCGTACAACAGTCGAGTGATCAAGTTTATCTCTCATGATAAAGCCGTCGGCATCAAGGCAAATGATCAAATGTCTTTTGATACTTTTGTAAATGACTATTGTATGCCGTTAATGATTAGAAGTGAACAAGATGAATTACTTGAAAAGACTAATCTGGATATGATTTATCATACGCTTAAAACGGGACAGGACTATATCACCAGAATGCGTCATATTGTCGGTGGTAAGGAACGCTTCTTCCAGTTTAATGTCAGCTGGTTGATTGAAGATTATAATCTCATGTTGTTGACGTGTCTGGATGTTACTGAATCTTATGCCGAAGAAATGAATAATATGCGTCGCATGGAAGATGCTTTACTGGCAACAGAACGTGCAAATGAAGCAAAAACAGAATTCGTATCCCGTATTTCTCATGATATTCGAACTCCAATTGGTATCATCAATAACATGACGGATTTCGCATTCAAAGATATCGATGATCCGCAGGCATTATTGGATGACTTGAAAAAAATCAAATCTGCCGATTCGTTCCTGATGAGTCTGATTAATGATGTTCTTGATATCAGTAAAATCGATAGTGGTAAAGTTGAACTGCATACAACACAGAATTCACTTAGCGATATGTATGACAATATTTATCATATCGTGGAATCCTTATGTGATGGTAAACACTTAGATTTTGATGCTGAATTTAAAGGTATCGATGATGATATCTATGTTGATACTGTACGTTTTAATCAGGTAACATTGAACTTGTTGTCTAATGCTGCCAACTATACACCAGAAGGTGGACGCTTGTCATATACTTTTGAAAGCATTCCTGTTGATAATCAGCACATTCGAGTTGTATCGACAATCAGAGATACAGGTATTGGTATCAGTAAGGAATTCCAGCAGAAGATGTTTGAACCATTCTCACAGGATCGTGAAAACAATCTCAACACTAATGGCGATATGGGCACAGGCTTAGGCTTAGCTATTGTCAAAGGCTTAATCGATCTCATGAAAGGACAAATCAGTGTCCATTCAGAATTAGGTGTTGGTACGACTTTCGTCTGGGAAGCTGTCTTTGATCGTTATGAAGAGGATTTTGAAGAAGACAATGAGGAACTGATCTCTGATTTCCGACCTCTTGATGGACGTGTTTTATTGGTTGAAGATAATATGCTCAATCGTGTTATCGCTAAACGTCTTATGGAAGAATTTGAAGTCGAAGTTGATTGTGCCAATAACGGTCGTGAAGGTTTGACAATGTTTGCAGATAGTCCGCTTTACACTTATGATATGATTCTGATGGATCTTCATATGCCATTAATGGATGGCTATGAAACCACCAGACAGATTCGTTCTCTTGATCGTAAGGACGCAATTACAACCCCTATTGTAGCTATAAGCGCTGATGCTTTTGCTCAGGCAATGCGCAAATCGGCAGAATTTGGAATGAATGGTTATATCACTAAACCTTTATCTGTTGAACAAGTGTATGCAGTACTCGCTCAACATTTAGCTGAAAAAGAATGAAATAAAATTTCAAATGTGCTATGATGTATTTACAAGGGAATGAGGTCTCCCTAAGTCAAATGACTTGAACCGCTTATTATGAGCTGATGGCTTCTGCAATCATTTTTGTGATGCAGAAAACATCGGCTTTTCTGCATTTAAGGGAGGTAAAATAAAAAAATGTTGTTAAGTTTTGCAATGATACTTGTCTCGGGATTACTAGCGGGATGGATGTGTCAGAAAATGCGTATTCCAAGTTTGTTTGGGATGATTATTGCCGGTATTTTGATTGGACCTTACATGGGCAATCTGATTGATGCCTCAGTACTTGAAATGTCGGCATCTTTGCGCCGTATTGCGCTGATAATTATTTTGATTCGAGCTGGACTCAAACTTGATTTTGATGATTTGAAGAAAGTCGGACGTTCGGCCATTCTAATGTGCTTTGTACCAGCAACTTTAGAAATAGTGGGAATGATTTTGCTGGCACCAAGATTTCTTGGACTTTCAGTTCTGGAAAGTGCCATTTTAGGTTCTGTCATAGCGGCTGTATCACCGGCTGTTGTTGTGCCAAGAATGATCAAACTGATTGATGAAGGCTATGGAGTTAATGAAAGCATTCCACAAATGATTTTGGCCGGAACATCAGTTGATGACGTCTATGTCATTGTGGTATTTACTGCTTTAACTTCACTAGCAACTGGTCAGAGTGTCTCTATCATGAGTTTTGTCAATATACCATTATCAATTGTGATTGGTGTGATTTTTGGATTGGTTGTGGGCACAATACTTATTCGCTTCTTCAAACAAATGAAAGTGCGTCTGGTCGTTCAAATCGCCCTTATGATGAGTTTATCATTTATCCTTAACACCTTTGAAGATCAGTTTCCTTTCATTCCTTTTGCCTCACTGATAGCGATTATGTGTATGGGTATGGCTATTAAACGAAGCGACAGTGCCCAGGCAAAACTATTGTCAGTAAGTTATGATCAGCTGTGGGTTGTTGCTGAAGTGTTCCTCTTTGTTCTTGTCGGGGCATCAGTTGCGATCAACAGTCTCTATCGTACCGG
>JAGBPZ010000023.1 GCA_017633115.1 Erysipelotrichaceae bacterium
TGTAACCACATAATTTACAAATACGTTTCATCTTTACCTCCATTGTTACAAGCGATTATCTTTAAATGGTCCTGGACCATAGAGTACTTGGAATGAATCCTCAAATTTTTTTGATTCATTATCCTCATCATACGGATGACCACATCTTGGACATACCAAGCTGTTGTCCTTGGAATCTTCATAACCACAATAGCGGCATATTTTCTTCATGATCTATCTCCCCATTAATTAAATCAATCTTTCCCTTATTATACTACAACAATCCCCAAAACAAAAAGCCGATAGATCACTCTACCGACTGTTTATGCTTATCGTTCGATTGTGATACTTTCAATCACTGGCTGATTGACATATTTCACGGAACCATTAGCATCTTCAACTCTTGCATCTTTCGCAATTGCATCAACAACATCCATACCATCTGTGACTTCACCAAAAGCTGCATACTGCCCATCTAAGTGAGTACCGTCTGCATGCATGATGAAGAATTGTGATGAAGCACTGTTGTAATCACTTGAACGTGCCATTGAAATGACACCTCTGACATGTGAGATATTATTCTCAACACCATTAGCTGAGAACTCGCCACGGATATTCTGCTTAGAACCGCCAGTACCATCAGCATTAGGGTCACCACCCTGAATCATGAAACCAGGAATAATACGATGGAATGTCAAACCATCATAGAAGCCTGATTCTGCAAGGTCAACGAAATTCTTGACTGTGATTGGGGCTGTCTTGGCATCAAGCGCAACAGTGATCGTGCCATAGTCTTTAACCTTGATTTTTGCAACTGACCCTACATAAGCAGAAGCATCAACTTTCTTTGGACCGCATCCAGCTAATAACACGAGAGATAGTACCATCATTAAACGTATTAATATCTTTTTCATACTTTTGTACGTCCTTTCCTAACTTATACATTACAAGATTAATCTATTCATGTCTTTTCGTCAAGAAGGCAGAAAAAAACCACTAGTTAAACTAGTGATTATTCTCTATGATTAACCTTTCTGTGCTAAAGCTTCTTCCAATACCTTTTTAGCGTTAAAGTTAACGAAGTCTTCATCGCTGATTAAGATGACTGGAGTGTCTGAATCAGCCAGGTCTTCGAATTTTCTAAGTGAACTTCTCAGCTGAGGAGTGACTAATACGATGTCAGCACGATCAATTGAATAAGCAACAGCAGTTTCGGCAGCAGCCCAGACATTAACGTCAATACCTTTTTTGCCTGCTTCTTCTTTTAAAGCAGTAGCGAACATATTAGAAGTTACACCAGCTTTGCAGCATAATAAAATTTTCATATCCGTACAGTCCTTTCTTTTTTTATATTAGTATTTGTCTCTATAGATTCATTTTAGCACAACATCTCACTATTAGTCTAACAATTTTGCTTTACGTTTTTATTTGCCTTTTTCCTTGAAAATTAAGGTTTATTGACACTCAATATTTGTCCATTTGAAGAAAAATCATACCTTCTTATCTTCTTTTTTATTATAATAGTATCAACGTGAAAGGATGTGTTGCTTATGGCTATCAATCTTGATTGTTTTCGTGATGTTTTACGCTTCTTTGGTTCGTTAGAAGATGACAATATTATCATTCATTATCAGGCTATTCCTCTAGCTGACTACTCAGAACAAGAAATACTTGATACATGTGTTGCTTTACTTGATGCCGGTTTGATTGATGGTGTTGGTGAAGAAGTTATTAGAGATGAACGTGACGCCGATTTGAATTTGATCTTTAATGTAGAAATCGATTTCTATTACCGTCAAATGAAAGAAGACGGCTATGCATTTTTAAGAATTATCAATGAAGAGGAAAAATTCGAACAACTAAAAAAACAGCTTGAAGGTTTCCCTCAAGCTGATGGTCTCATAATCAAAATGATTGCCCATACATTATAAGAAGCAGTGTGATACTGCTTTTTTTATTGATCGTCTTCTATTGTCACAATCAAATAATCCGGTTGTTGCGGATTACCACTCAATTGTCCCTCATATTCCAGGCCATCAATCCATGCCACTAATTCCACTACGTTTTCCAATTCAATAATATTATATGTGCGTTTGATGCCATCGAAAATCAGTTCTTCTTCAAAAACATCACCATCGTAATAAGATTTGACATCAATATCCTTAGCCTTGTTTCTCAAAATGAATTTCATAATCTGACTCC
Organism: Erysipelotrichaceae bacterium; assembly: GCA_017633115.1. Classification (GTDB taxonomy): domain Bacteria; phylum Bacillota_I; class Bacilli_A; order Erysipelotrichales; family Coprobacillaceae; genus RGIG9341. The sequence continues at coordinate 2,182 of JAGBPZ010000023.1, forward strand.
TTCTTTTTCTTGTCTATTATATATTGAAAGAAGGATGATTGTAAATAAATAGAGAGTCAAGGCTAAATATGCCCAAAGAAAAAAGGATGCTTTGATTCGCATCCAGAGTCTTAAATAAATGGATCAACAAATTTATTGACTTTATGTAAGATTTGATTGACTTTATAGAGAATATAAGCAACCACAACCAATATAGCGAATATTTCAAAAAACATAATACCACGCTGAACTGGTTTCATCTCTTTAACAGTTTCTACTAATGATTTATTCATATCATCAATCTCTTCCTGGGTATAATCATCCATCGCATCATAACCACAAACTTTACAGCGAGTTGCTCCCATTGGGTTTTTAGCGTTACATGTTGGACAAGTCCAATATTTAATTTTCTTTGTGTCCATATTACTACCCTCTTTCTTTTTTTCTAACAACATCATACCATATATTTATAGGATACAAAAAGATACAAGTCAACGAAATTTTTTTCTGTTGCTTGATAATATGATAAAATGAAAAAGAATAGGAGGGTTGTATATGAGTCAATACGTTGTGGGAATAGATTTTGGTACAGATTCCGTCAGAGCCATCTTAGTTGATGGACACAATGGGCAAGTTGTTAAAGAATCTGTCAGTGTTTATAAAAGATGGACCAAAGGTCTTTACAGTGATGAAAAGAAACATCAATTTCGTCAACATCCTCTTGACCACCTGGAATCTTTAAAAGAGGTTTTAAAAGAAGTCGTCAAAGGTTATGAAAAAGATGTTGTCAGTATGTCTGTCGATGCAACAGCATCAACACCAGGACCAATCGATGAAAATGGTACTCTACTAGCATTATTACCTGAGTTCACCGATGAACCTGACGCAATGTTCCAATTATGGAAGGATCATACCGCATCGGATGATGCCAAATATGTCAATGTTGCTTTTACTCAGGGTGATGTTGATTATACACAATATATGGGTGATTACTCTGCTGAATGGTATTGGGCTAAAGTGCTTCATACCATCCGCCATAATAGAGTCATTAAAGATAAAGCCTATATGTGGGTTGAACATAGTGACTGGGTCGTTAATATGCTTTGTGGCAGAACCGATCCATCTACAATGACAATCAATGCCTGTGGTGCTGGTCATAAAGCCTACTTCCATTCTGCTTTCGATGGTTTACCTGGAAGAGACTGCCTGGTTTCTCTAGATCCTTATCTTGGTGATATCTATGACCGTTATCCTAAAAAAGTCTTATGTGCTGGAGAGGTCGCTGGCACATTGACAAAAGAGTGGTGTGAAGAGCTTAATTTGTCTCCTGATGTCATCATTGGAGTCGGGGCTGTTGATGCCCATGCTGGTGCCGTTGGTGCTGGTATTAAACCACGTACATTAGTCAAAGTCGTTGGCACATCAACTTGTGATATGTTGATTGCCGATTATGTTGACCCTGAAATCAATACAAAACCTTATTGTGGTATCGCTGAAAATTCAATCGTTCCTGGCTATTTAGGTCTTGAAGCAGGCCAGGCTTCATTTGGTGATACTTATGCCTGGTTAAATCATTTCTTAACTTGGCCATTAGAACATTTCGATATTCCAGAAGACATTATCGACCATGAAACAAAGGTAAGACTCCGTGATTATATGGCATCTCATATGCTTCAACAATTAGAGGCAAACATCTATGAAGATGATGAACTCATTGCCACTGACTGGTTCAATGGTCGCCGTTACCCATTTATGGACGATACTGCAAGAGCAACAATCACTAAACTTCATTTAGGTTCAATGCCGCCTCAGGTTTATCGCGCACTTATTTATGCAACTGTCTTTGGTGGTAAACGTATTTATGATTCATTTGTTGATCTGGGTCTCGATATTGATCAGGTTATCTGTGTTGGTGGTATTTCTCTTAAATCATCTTACATCATGCAGTTGATGGCAGATAGTATGAATGTTCCAATCGTCGTTTCTAAAGAAACCCAGGCGTGCGCAAAGGGCGCTGCCATTTATGCAGCCGTTGCAGCTGGTTTGTATGACAATGTATCACAGGCACAAGAAGTCCTTTGCCTGAAGGCTAAACCACATTACTTCCCAGATGCCCAGCGTCATGCCCGTCTTGATCAGCTCTATCAAAAGTATCTTGAACTCAGCAAAATTCAATAGTTAAATTTTAAGTAAAAAAGCTCCACCCTTGCGGTGGAGCTAAGTCGTTATTATATGACTATTTACCGAAATATCTCTTTAATAAACCTGCGAAAGCTTTACCATGTCTTGCTTCGTCACGAGCCATTTCATGAACTGTATCATGGATTGCATCTAAGTTTAATGCTTTAGCGCGTTTAGCTAAATCAGTTTTGCCTGCAGTTGCACCGTTTTCAGCATCAACTCTAACCTGTAAGTTGTGTTCTGTAGAATCAGTAACAACTTCACCTAATAATTCAGCGAATTTAGCTGCATGTTCTGCTTCTTCAAAAGCAGCTTTTTCATAATACAAACCTACTTCAGGATAACCTTCTCTGAAAGCAACACGTGCCATAGCGAGATACATACCTACTTCTGAACATTCAGCTTCAAAGTTTGCACGTAAATCTTCTTTGATATCTTCAGGTACATCTTTTGCGATACCAACAACATGTTCAGCTGCCCAACTCATTTCTTCATCAACTGGAAGGAATTTATCTTTTGGCTGTTTGCATGTTGGACATTTCCAATCAGCAGGTAAATCTGCGAATAAAACGCCTTCTTTTTCTTCGTCATAAATATGACCGCAAATACTACATCTGTACTTCATTATAAATACCGTTCCTTTCTTTAATTAGCTATATTTATTATGAGTCATCGCAAATCATTTATCAATCAATATGCTTCTATTTATTAACTTTTATTATTCTTTCTTACAAAAAGCATAATTGATTGACCATATGATATGATAGAAAAGAGAAAGGACGAAGACCGATGAAAAAGCATATTATCTTTTTAGATTGTGATGGTGTGATCAATGACATCAAGACCAAAGAAAAAGCCGATGATACTATTTATACGGGAGCTGATGATGAGAAAATCGCCCGCCTTAAAACCATTGTGACGATGATGGATGCCGATATCGTTTTGACATCGACATGGAAAACAGATGAAGAAATGTTGGTGTATTTAAGAAGAAAGCTTGCCGCTTTCGATTTATCCTATATTGATGTCACAACTGATCAACATCGTAATCGTGGCGAAGGCATATATAACTATCTGCAGACCCATGATATCGATCAATGGATTGTCTTAGATGATGAAGTCTTTAAAGATTATAAGAAATATGGCATTATGGATCATCTTATTAAAACAAGTTTCTATTTTGGTGGATTAAAGGACAAGCATGTCAAACAGGTTCAAGGCTACCTTGAGTCATTAAAGAAGGAATAATTTATTTCCTAGGAAATATTGTTCACACATCATAAAATGCTTATAATGTAACTATCACTCAAGGAGGAATTAAAATGATTGTAACACTTGACCGTTTATTAGATATTGCGAATGCCGAAAATAAAGCTATTGGTTCCTTTAATGTCACTGGTTTAGAACAAATCCGAGCTTGTCTTGAAGCTGCTGAAGAGGAAAATGAACCAATCATCTTAGCCTTTGCACAGGTACATGAAGAAGAAGGAACAATTGATTTAGATACACTGGGTCCTATCATGGTCTTAATGGCTGACTTATCACCATTACCAATTTGTGTTCATTTAGACCATTGTGTTGATATGGGCTATCTCAAGAAAGCGTTAGATATGGGCTTCTCATCAGTTATGTTCGATGGCTCTGCTTTACCATTAGAAGAAAATGTTGCTTATACAAAAATGGCTGTTGAATTAGCTCATAGCTATGGTGCAACAATTGAAGGTGAAATTGGTGTTATGTCCGGTCATACTTTGAACAATGATGGTGTTGTTGAAGACCGCGAACAGGATGAAAATATGTATACTGATCCAGTTGTTGCCAGAGATTTCGTTAGAGAAACCGGCATTGACTGTCTGGCCTGCTCTTTTGGTACAGTTCATGGTTTATATGCAACTGAACCAAAACTTAACTTTGAACTGTTAGCTAAACTGAATGAAACTTTAGGCGTACCAGTCGTTATGCATGGCGGTTCTGGTGTCTCTGAAGAAGATTTCCATAAATGTATTGATAATGGTGTACGTAAGATCAATTACTATACGTACATGGCTAAAGCTGGAGCTGAAGCTGCCACAAGTTATAAAAACGATGGCAAAGTCCTCTTCCAGGATGTCGCCTATGCTGCTCAACTGGCAATGAAAGCTGATGCAAAACAGGCAATCAAAATCTTCAAAAACAAATAATTTTAAAAGCTCTCTTGCTTCAAACAAGAGAGCTCTTTTTTGCTTAAATGAGTTTTAATTCAAATGTCCATCCAGCATCCATTGTTAGCGTTTTTAATGTCAATGGTTCAATCATTGAGACTCTAAAATCTTGATCTTCACTTAATAAATTAATAGAACCTGTTCTGCTTGCAGAGAGATATTGGAAGGTATGAATCTTGATGGATGCATAATTGATTTCAGTGATTTCAAAAGAGAAGATTTCTTCATCATATTCAACATATTCCCAATTAGAATAGCCTTTAAAGTGATACACATTAATGACATACTTTTTATTAAGTTCAATATCATAAATCGTTGTTTTTGGTTCAGATTGACTATTAGTCCACCCAGACCATTCAGATTCCGTAATACTTAATTGCATGTGATTCTCCTATTTAGCAAGCTGTCTGGCTCTAATTGTATAAGAACCAACAACGATTACAAAACTGATGATCATCAATACCAGCAAAAGAACAAGTGTTGATGTATAACCACCTGAAATATCATAGAAGAAACCAACCAGAGTTGAGAAAATTGCATTAGCTAAAGTACCAAACATACTGATAGTCGGATATGTACGACTGTAGTTTTCAATACCGAACAGGTCTTTTGACATCATGACCAGACCAACAGATCCTAATGAATAAACCATGCCAAACAACAACGCTCCAAGCAGCAACATTGTGCCTGTATGGAACAACAAGAACATTAATGTGCCTGTCATGATCAATCCTAAATAAATCAAAACTGATTTGAATGTACCGATTCTATCAATCAGAATACCACAAATGAGCTTGCCTCCAGTATTGGCAATCATGCCTACTGACAACAGTAAAGCGCCAATTGTGGCAACATTATAAGATTCAGCGACACCAGGGAAGTGTTGTGGCATGGCTGTTCCACAGCAGATAAAGACTGCATAGATACAAGCAAGAACGAATAAAGGCATGTAGATTTTCTTGCCTGGCATCTCATCCATATCATCAGTCACTTTACGTGGCTCAACAATCTGCGTTTCACCATATGCCAGTTCTCCTTTATAATGTGGATCAATAGCAGGTAGAAAGAAAATCGCTGGCAGATTGAAAACAACCATCATGATACCAACGAAGACATAACCTAATCTCCATCCAGCTGCTGCAATCACACTTGAAACGATTGGCGAAAAGATAGCTGCTACTAAACCACTAAATCCTAAGGCAATACTGGTGACTAAAGCGACATTGGCTTTAAACCAGTTATTGACAACCATAGTGATTAATACAAATCCCAAAATACCAGCAGCCATACCACGCAGAAGATTGAAAATATACATAACAATAATATTAGGTGAAATCGACAATAAAATTGTACACCCTGCTTCAACTGCTGCTGCCGCAATTATTACTTGTTTCAAGTTGTTTTCATTCACAAGTTTTGGCACAATCAACCCAATTAATGCGAAGGCTAAATTTGCAATCGTCAAGGTAAAAGACACACTTGCTCTGGATATATTGAAAGCTTCAGATACTGGTGTAAAGAATAGACCTGCAACATTGGTCATCAAACCAACACTAGCTCCACCCATACCACACATTGCGAGTAACACAAGTAAATATTTACCTGTCATTTTATTTTTCATACCTTTTCGCTCCTTTCTTAAAGGTTAACTCCTATATCTATTATATAAAAATTGACAATCCCTTAAAACATTCGATGAAGAAATCCATAAAATTGCTCACTTGTCATAACATTTTAGCGATTTAAAGCGTAAAAGTGATTATGCTTTAAAATTTGTTGTTGTCATTTCTAAAAACAAGGTGTTATAATACATACAACATTAATATAATGGAGGGAAGGATATGGATTTTACTCAATGTTTGGGAGAACATCTTAAACTGGTGAGAGTAGAGAGAGGAATGACTCAGGAAGAGTTATCCAAGAAAGTAGGAATCAAGAGTTATTATATTTCACGCATTGAAAATGGTAAACTTGATATTCGTTTACAAACTCTCATTAAATTGACAGAGGGATTAAATATTCAACTTAGTGAACTGTTTTCCAAAGTAGAGAAAGACCTATAAAAAAGCAGCACGTAGTAGTTCATCTACTGCATGCTGCTTTTCCTTTGTTTTATTGTTTTAAAGCTCCAATAAATTGATTATTCTTATAGACTAGTGGCGTTGGTTCATCAGCTTCAGTAGTAAACTCATCACGTTTTGATAAGACATCAATAAGTTCGTTATCATCTTTCACCACTGTTAATCTATATGGTTCACTAAACGCAATCTTTTCCACAAAATAGGATTGATTACCTTTATTGATCAATATACCTGTATGTCCAACAAACGCCAGATCTTCTTCATAAGCCTTAAAAACAATACTAATGATTGAACAGTAATCATTATTAAATTTAAAGTTGTGATTTGCCCAGTTATCAGGTAATGCCTGGTCGAACGCATTGTTTGTCATTGGCATTTCACCAAACATCGTCGTTAGTAATGATTTTTGGTTTTGCAGAAACGGATAATCGTCCATATGTTCAATCGCATCTACATCAAACATTAAGTAATCGCCCTTATATTGATCATCGATATGATCATAACTGATTGAATCACCTGCAAGCATTAAGACTGTTAAACGACAATTGGCATCCTGAAAACCACTTTGGGCATCACCGCTATCATCCTGATCATAATAATTTATGACTGCTTGTTTGAATGCATCAACATGATTGAGTTTCGCTTCTGTAAGAAGCTTGACAACTGCATCGATATTATCCTTAGTTATATCACCACTTTTTAACTCTGTGCCGGTTTTACTTTGACATCCTGTCACCATCAACATGACAATAAGCATTAAAGTCATTATTCTTTTCATATCTATCACCTACTCTTTATTGTAGGCCCCTTTGTATAAGGATTCACTCTTTTATTTTAAAAGAATCATAACGAATTTGTATCTTAGCAATTTTCTATTTGCTTATCACAAACAAAACTGTTCATTTAGATGTTTCAAATATGATACGATCTATGCAGGAGCCAAAACAAAAATGAACACTATGACCATCTTGACACTGATTATACTTTAGTCATAAATAGTAAGAAAACTATGAGTAAAGCCTTCACTGGATTAGATAATCTCATCTTCTCAAGATACAAAGTCCATTTATATCAGATTGGTTTCTCATCTTGCGTTAATGAATAATCCAAGATAATTGAAAAGCACTTTAGTAATCATCAAAGTACTAAAGTGCTTTTTCTTACACTGATCAAATTAAAAGATGTACGAGTTCTTGATACAAAAGTTCTGATGGAAACAAATAAAGATAAGGTGCTGTAAATACAGCTAAGTATAATGCAGATTTCTTTGCTTGTGCTTTTGTAAGACCTGCTTTGATTAAAATCTTATGATCAAAGAAATAAATCAATCCTCCTGCACACGCAATCGACAACAGTATGATAATCAATCCTAAAATATTAGAAAAAGGATTAAACCCAATCCCATACTCTATTTGATCAAGAAATGTTTTAAACATTGATTCATCTTTGACCTGAGCAAAGATCATGAACAATGAAAACAAAAGGACTGCTCCAATAAAGTCACTGATAAATCCAACAAGACAGATTTTCCATGTGTGTTTACGACAAAACATTCCTTTTTCTGCCATATCTCCAAGACTCCATTTTAAAATGAAGCGGTCAATTAAATAGTTGCCTGGAATCAAAATTAACCACAATGGTGTTGGAAAAAAGATCAACATCCAGATTGGTAATAAAATATTGTAGAGGGTGACATTTTTATTTTGTTTCATAAAGCTTAACTCCCAATTTTTTTAAATCTAATCATCAATAAAGTCGAAAATCGATGTCTGATGATATGCTTCAGGAAATTCCTGAAGATACTGAAAACATTCTTCTGGATCATCCATTATATTGTGTGCCTGACATTTACGATGAAAAAGTGTCATCAATTCATGATTATGAGGACTGTTCAATTGATATGCATTACCATATTGCCTTATATATTTTCGCCTTAACCCTGGAAAATGTTGATCTAATGCCTGATAGTAGTATTCCCTATTGCCTTCTCTTAAAGTCATCCCAATGCCAAACATGATAATGCCCTTAACACCTGTTTCAATGCATGCATCAAGTAACCCATTAATATTCTCTTTAGTATCATTGATATAAGGTAGTATTGGTGTCATCCATACAATTGTCGGAATTCCTCGTTCCTGCAAGATACGTAATACTTCAATTCTTTTAGATGTAGGACATACATTTGGTTCAAGAATGCGACAAAGATCATCATCAATAGTGGTTAATGTTATTTGGACAACGGCTTTAGCTTTCTTATTGATTGATTCTAATAAATCGATATCACGTAAAACCAAATCACTTTTAGTGATCAATGTGACGCCAAAACCATAACGATCAATTAATTCTAACGCTTTCCTTGTCATCTTTAATTTATTTTCTAAAGGCATATAAGGATCACTCATTGATCCTGTACCAATCATGCACTTCTTTCTTTTAGATTGAAGCGCTCGTTCTAATAGAATCAATGCATTTTCTTTAACCGCAATATCTTCAAATGCATGATCCATACCATAAACTACGCTGCGACTATCACAATAGATGCATCCATGGGTACAACCACGATAGATATTCATTCCGTTAGTTGATGATAATAATGTTTTTGCTTCAATATAATGCATGATATCTTCTCCTAATTAATGTACCATCCACATTATATACTAAAAGACTATATATTTCATTGTAGGATATCTAAAGATAATCTTAGAATATCTTTTTGTTATTAAACTTTTGTATTCTAACAACTTTTGTTTTTCTTGTATTTAAACATTGATATAATATAAGTAGAAAATTGCTCGTTAACACTTAAGATTTTTTAGAAAGGAGTAATAAATATGTTTATTAAAAAATCAAAATTAATAAGTGTAATCTTGTCAATCATGTTGATGTTCACACTGCTGCCATTTTTACCTGGTGGTAAAGCTTTTGCCGCTGCAGAACTAAAATTAAATAAAACATCAATCACTATTGAAGACAATTATTACGAAGTTTGGGGTGATAATCTAATCAAAACTGAACCTGGTTCCGCTCCTATTACTAGTGCCAAATCCTCAAACACTGATGTTGTTAAAGTAACTAGATTAGGAAATTATAATAGTAACGGAGAACTAATTTTTTATGTTGAAGTAGAACCTGTTGGCATTGGCAGTGCTACATTGACTATCAATGGTAAAAACGCTCCAAGCAAAACGATTCCTGTAACCGTCACCGAAGACTGGGCAAAAGATGTACTAAAAGAGAAAATTTTCATGGGCTACAACTGGTATGGTACAAAGAAAATTGAAATCATGGCTTACGTCAAAGGCTCTGGTAAATTAAAAGTTGGTTCAGATACATATAAATTTACCACTGATGGTGTGAATTATTCAAAAATCATCAAGATGAAAAAGCGTTATGCACCAAAGACAAAAATCACATTGACATTTACTGATACAAATGGTACTAAAATCACTAAATACGATAAAATCTATAAGAACACTTATCCTGTCGAAATCAATGCTAGTAAGAAAACCATTAAAGTTACAGTATATAATGCACACAAATCCGACCGTGTAACAGTCAAATATAAGAGTAAAACTTATACTAAGAA
>JAGBPZ010000024.1 GCA_017633115.1 Erysipelotrichaceae bacterium
GTTGATCATGATCAAAAAACAGTTGCCATTCTTCTATTTTACTGCTTGTTCTTAAAGCACCATCGCGGGTGTATGTATCATGTTTTTGATAATTGAGAACATGAAGGATTTTTTCTTGGTGGTCATACACAAAACTATCCCCTATTTCAATTGAAGGCATAAAGACACTTGACTGTTGATGATCTTTAAGCTGCAGTGACTTCATTTGTTGATTAGGGGCGCTGATGATTTGAAAGACATCCTGATAAGCGAAATAACCATAATCGATATCAAATCCTGGGAAGTCATAAGACATCACCTGTTGATGCTTAAATAAGTCAACGATAAACAGTTCCGATGAAAACCTTTCATAAATTGCCAGATAATGTTCATCAGGTGACAGGCAAAGCTGGTAATCTGGATAACCGGCAACATCTGTCTCTTTAATTGTCCATAACTGTTTTCCAGATTCGTTATAACAGATCAGCTTTTCATCAAAGGTCAGTAAATAAATATGATTGGTACGATGACCAACAATAAAGTTGCCCCAGTCATCATAAATTAATTCTTTAGGCTTTTCTTTTTTACGCAAGAACATCCTTCCCACCTCACAAATAGTATTATAGCCCATTTGAATAATAAAGCCATAAAGAAAAGAGCAAGCACAACGGCTTGCCCTTCTCATATTTGTAAGAAAATCGGGAGAATAGAAAATAGAGGATTTTATTGAATATAGGCAACGGCTTCAAATGGTAGGGCCTTACCACAAGAGTGTTCTGAAACGTTCTCAATTAACACCTTGCCATTTTTCATGATATCTTCAAGTCCCGCAATTGAGAATGCTTCTTCATCCTTAGAGAAGCTGCAGACAACATACAGTTCCTGATCCTGATATTGACGCTTATAGGCGATGACCTTGTCATTACCTGTTTCTAAGAATTTGATTGTACCATCAGCGATGATTGGATAATCTTTTCTTAATTGAACCAATTGACGATAGTAGTTAAGAATTGAATCTGGATCATCGTTTTCGGCAACAGTGTTGATTGTTTTGTAGTTACTATTGACTCCAATCCAAGGTGTACCAGTTGTGAAACCAGCATTGTCACTTGTATCCCATTGCATTGGTGTACGACCATTGTCACGAGCACGAGCAGCAAGTACTTCTAAAGCTTCTTCTTTAGTAGCCCCACCTTCCATGAGGATTTTGTAATAGTTGATACATTCAACATCACGGTACTGTGAGATATCAGTGTAATGTGCATTTGTCATACCGATTTCTTCACCTTGGAAGATATATGGCGTACCTCTTAACAGGTGAACAAATGTTCCCAACATTTTGCCAGAACGTTTCCAGTATTCATTAATGTCACCGAAGCGTTCGACAACTCGTGGCTGGTCATGACAACACCAGAAGACTGCATTCCAGGCATGTGCTTCCTGCATTTCTTCCTGCCACATTGTAAAGAGATCTTTCATCATGGCAAAGTCAGGTGCCTGTAATGCCCATTTTTTATTGTTTTTATAGTCGACTTTAAGATGGTGGAAATTGAAGACCATCTTTAATTCCTGGCTGTCTTCATTAGAATATTTCTTGCAGGCTTCAAGCGTGGTGCCCGCCATTTCACCTACAGTAATCATATCTTCGATACCAGAATCAACGACTAATTCACGGATGAATTCATGAATGCGACGGCCATCTTTGCAGTATTTGTGTCCACTGCCTGTGCCTTCAAATGTTTCCGGTTTACTGATGAGATTGAGGACATCAAAACGGAATCCTTTAACACCTTTTTCTTTCCAGAAACGAATAATATCTTTCATTTCTTCGCGCACGGCTGGATTTTCCCAATTTAAGTCAGGCTGAGATTTATCAAATAGATGTAAATACCATTTATCTAGTTCTGGTACATAATCCCAGGCACTTTCACCAAAACTGCTGATCCATTCAGTAGGTGCATGACCATCAACAGGATCTCTAAAGATGTAGTAATCCATGTATTTTGGATCGCCTTTAAGCGCTTTTTTGAACCATTCATGATCCCATGATGTATGGTTGAAAACCATGTCCAGCATGATTCCCAAGCCCATTTCATTGGCTTCTTTGAGGAGGTTATCACAGTCTTCCATGGTACCAAACATTGGATTGATGGCACGATAATCAGCGACATCATATCCATTATCAAACATTGGAGATACGCAGAATGGGGTGATCCAGATGTAATCAACACCAAGGCTTTTGATATAAGGAAGTTTCTGGCGAATACCATTTAAATCTCCAATACCATCACCATCAGAGTCGCAAAACGATTTGATATAAACCTGATAGACTGTTTTATCTTTGAAACTCATTGTGACCTCCTATTTAAAGTTAATAATATCTCCTTCTTTAGCTACAACATCAACGTTAGACTTCAATACTTCAACAGCACTTCCGTCAGTGAAGATAATTGGAGATACTAAAGGTTTACCCTGTGATTTAATATAATCAATGTCTACTTCTACAAGTAAGTCACCCTGATGAACGATGTCACCAGCGTTAACATGAGACTTGAATCCTTTACCTTCGAGCTGAACTGTGTCCATACCAATGTGGATCAGGATTTCTTTACCACCAGCAGTTTCCATACCATAAGCATGACCTGTTGGGAATACCATTGAGATTTTACCAGTTAATGGAGCATAGACTTTACCATCAGTTAGATCAATTGCGATACCATCACCCATTGCTTTTGAAGCAAATACCTGGTCTTCAACCTGATCGATTGAAACAACATGACCAGTCATAGGTGAAATGAATTTTTCATCTGCTTCTGCATCTGTGAATGCTTCTTCAGTTGTTTCAACTAATGGAGCACCAACAAGATCTTTTTCAGTTAATTTGTTTCTACCAATCATAACAGTTAAGACGAATGGCATAACAATTGCGATTGCCATACAGATAGCGAAAGTCAGCATATATTTTGGCTGAATAGATAAGATACCTGGAATACCACCAACACCAATAGCGTTTGCAGTTGTACTTGTGAGTGTACATACGAAACCAGCACAAGCTGAACCAATCATACCACAAACAAATGGGAATGAGTATTTCAAGTTAACACCGAAGATAGCTGGTTCAGTTACGCCTAAGTAACATGAAATCATTGAAGGAATGTTGACTTCCTGAGCATCAGCATTTTTCTTCTGTAAGTATGACATACCTAATACTGCAGAACCCTGAGCAATATTTGATAATGCGATCATTGGCCATAATGGTGTACCGCCAGTAGCTGCGATCAACTGCATATCGATGGCGTTAGACATGTGATGAAGACCAGTGATGACCAGTGGTGCATAAACGAAACCAAAGATAGCACCAAAGATTACTTTGAATGAACCAGTAATACCAGCTAAGACAACTGCTGAAACGACGTCACCGATTCTCCAGCCAATTGGGCCAAGAATAAAGTGGGCAGCGATGACTGATAACAGCAATGAGCAGAATGGAACGAGGATCATCTGTAAGACTTGAGGAACAATCTTATGGAAGAAACGTTCTAAGTAAACCAACGTGAAAGCAGCGAGGATTGCTGGAATAACCTGTGCCTGATAACCAATCATGTTAACTTTGAAGAAACCAAAGTTCCAGAATGGAATATCAGCTGGAGCTGTACCGGCAACAGCGTAAGCATTCAATAACTGACCAGATACGAGTGTCAAACCTAAAATAATACCAAGAATCTGAGTTGTACCCATTTTTCTTGTAACAGACCAACAGATACCTACTGGCAGCATGTGGAAGATAGCTTCACCAAGCAACCATAAGAAACTGTCAACACCAGCCCAGAAGACTGAAACTTCAACTAATGTCTTTGTACCATTTTCAAATAAGTACATTGCATCAATAACGTTTCTGAAACCTAAAATCAAACCACCAGTGATAATAGCTGGAATCAGTGGTGCGAAGATTTCAGCTAAAACACCAACAGCTCTTTGCAGTGGATTCTGATTAACTTTTGCAGCCTGTTTAACGGCATCCTTTGAAACACCTTCAATACCTGCAACTTCTGTAAAATCCTTGTAGAAATCAGCTACAGTGTTACCAATGATGACCTGGAACTGACCTGCCTGAGTGAAGCTTCCCTTGACGAATTTGCAAGCTTCAATTGCTTCAATATCAGCCTTACTGTCGTCAACGAGAACGAATCTCATACGTGTCATACAGTGAGATACTGCTGCAATGTTTTCTTTACCACCGACTAATGGCAAAAGTTGTTTTGCATCTTGTTCATATTTTCCCATCTTAAATCTCCTTTCTTTTGTTTAAACAAGTTACACTTTAATAATAGAATTCTTGTTTAAACATGTCAATATTGTAAAGAAGAATTGTTTAAACATATCTTATTTTCACAATAAAAAGTTACATATGTTTATTGACATTATGACAGTGTCCCATATAAAATAGATTACGAAGAATGTGACGAAAAGGTTGTGAAATTGTGCCAAAAGCAAAATACCATAAGATTTATAATGATTTGCGAAACAAAATTGAAAATGAATACGAATATGGCGAACTTTTGCCAACAGAAAAAGAGCTGACGAAAACGTATCAATCATCCCGTAATACCGTCAGACGTGCGATTACTAAACTAGCATCCGAAGGCTATGTTCAAAGTGTCCAGGGCATGGGGGTTCGTAACATTTACGAGCCAACAACACGTACCAATTTTAAAATCGGGGAGATTGAATCGTTCCGTGAGGCATCAAATCGTAATGGGCTCAGAACGGAAACAAAGGTCATTGAATTCAATCAGGTAATAGTTGATGAAAAAATGTCAAAACTCACTAGTTTTCCTGAAGGAGCAACGGTCTTCAAGATCACCCGTGTCCACTATATCAACGGTGTGCCTTTAATTATCAACCACAATTATTTCCTGAAAGATGCCGTCGGTGATTTAACAGTTGAAATTGCCTCTGCTTCCATTTATGACTATCTTGAAAACGTGGTTAAGTTAACGATCATCAATGCGAAACAGACGATGTATATCGACTATATGACCGAAGAAGATCAGAAATATATTGATATGGGTGACTATAATTGTATGGCAGTTGTCAGCAGTAATACCTATAACAGTGATGGAGTCATGTTCGAATATACTGAATCAAGACATCATCCAACGCATTTCCGCTTCCACGTGAATGCTTTAAGAAAACCTCAATAAGCAAAAATATCCCACTAAGATGGATAGATGAAGAAACATCATCAATCAATCTTAGTGGGATATTTGTTTCATAAAAAAAGAGAAGCTTGATTAAACTTCTCTTAAAATCATTATTCGTCAATAGCATCTAATGCCTGTTTTAAATCAGCGATGATATCATCAACATTTTCGATACCAACTGAGAATCTGATTAAATCAGGTCCAACACCAGAAGCAACTAATTCTTCATCAGTCAACTGTCTATGAGTTGATGATGCAGGATGAAGA
>JAGBPZ010000131.1 GCA_017633115.1 Erysipelotrichaceae bacterium
CCTATCGCATGTATCAAGAATATAAAACATTATTAGATGGTATCGAAGATGCCAAAATCCTACTTGAAGATGATGATCCAGAAATTGCTGAAATGGCACAAATGGAATTATTAGAATTAGAAGAACAGAAACCTGATTTGGAACATCGTATCCAGATCGAATTAATTCCAAAGGATCCTAATGATGAAAAGAACATCATTATCGAAATCAGAGGTGCAGCTGGTGGTGATGAAGGTAATATCTTTGCGGGTGACCTTTATCGTATGTATACCAAGTATGCAGAATCTCAGGGATGGAAAATCGAAGTTGAAGAAGCACAGACAAGTGAAGCTGGCGGTTATTCATTGATTTCATTCATGGTGAAAGGACAGGGCGTCTATTCTAAGATGAAATTTGAATCTGGATCTCACCGTGTACAGCGTGTGCCTAAGACAGAAACACAGGGACGTGTCCATACCTCAACTGCTACTGTTTTAGTCATGCCAGAAGCAGAAGAAGTAGACGTTGAAATCAATCCAAAAGACTTACGTATTGATACTTACAGATCAAGTGGTGCTGGTGGACAGCATATCAACAAGACTGACTCAGCTGTACGTATCACTCATATCCCAACTGGTATCGTGGCAACATCACAGGATGGTCGTTCACAACATGACAACCGTGACAAAGCGATGACATCTTTACGTACTCGTTTATATGAAGCTATGCTTCGTGAACAGGAAGAAAAGATTGGCAGTGAACGCCGTAACAAAGTTGGTACTGGTGATCGTTCAGAAAAGATCAGAACTTACAACTATCCACAAAACCGTGTGACCGACCACCGTATCGGTTTAACGATCCAACAGCTTGACCGTATTATGGAAGGTAAGCTTGACGATATCATTACAGCTTTGATCAATGAAGATCAGCGTCTGAAATTATTAGGGGAAGAAGACTAATGCCAACCATTAGAGAATTAATGACGCAATCTGAGCAGGCAATGGCCGATGCTGATAAAGATGTCAATGCACCTAAAGTGCTCTTCTATCATGTATCTGGTCTTGAACCTCATCAACTGTATATGCAGATGGATGAAGAAGTCAACGAAGATGTTCTTGCCAAATTTAATGAAGGCATGGAACGTTTAATGGCAGGACAGCCTGTTCAATATATTAAAGGAAAAGAATATTTCTTCTCTAGAGAGTTTATTGTCAATGAAGATGTTTTGATTCCTCGTTATGAAACAGAAGAACTTGTGGAACAAATCCTTTATGCGATTGATGATTATTTCAAGGATTATGATGAAATCACGTTGACTGATGTAGGAACAGGTTCAGGTGCTATTGCGATTTCATTGGCTTTAGAAGAACCAAAACTGACCGTCAGTGCGACTGATATCAGTGAAAAAGCGCTTGTTGTCGCACGAGAGAATGCCAAAGCCTTAGGTGCTGATGTGACATTCTATCAAGGTGACATGTTGCAGCCACTTATTGAACGTGGTATTAAGGTTGATATCTTTGTTTCAAATCCACCATATATTCCACAGGATCAAAACATCGATCCGCTAGTTAAAGATAACGAACCACACGTTGCTTTATTTGGTGGTGAAGATGGACTTTACTTCTATCGTTTGATTTTTAAGGATGTCAAAAAAGTGATCAAAGATCGTGCTTTACTGGCATTTGAAATGGGCTTTGATCAGCGTGAACTCATGGAAGAAGCCTTAGAGGTATACTTCCCTGGTGTTCCTTATACTATTATGAAAGATATGAGCGGTAAAGACCGCATGTTGATGATCTACTATAACTTAAAATGATAGTCATTGAAACTGAACGCTTGCAGATTCGCACCTTGGATGAAAGTGATGCTCCAAGAATGGCAGAGTATCGCAATAAAAGGGAAGTGAAACAATATCAGTCATGGCGACACTACTCTGTACGTGATGCTAAGAAACTGATTCGCATGATCAACAAGTATCCTTTTAGAGGTGAACGTTATGATATGATGCAGTATGCCGTCGATATCAAGGGTGGTATCATGATTGGTGATCTGCATATCACTATGACGGGTAAAAGAAGCTTTATGATTGGTTATACCTTTGATTCCCTGTACTGGCATCATGGCTATGCCCGTGAGTCGGTAGCGGCTTTGATTGATTATATGGTCGCCAATTATCCTATTAAAAAGGTGCTGGCTTACATTATGACTTATAATGAGGCGTCAAGACGTTTGCTTTTAGATTTGGGTTTTGAAAAATTTGATGAATCTAAATTCTTGCGAGAAGAAAGTTATCAGAAATTTATTGAGGAGGACACTTAGTGTGTTGAATGATTATATAAAACGTTATAAGCGTTGTACTATTTTTGGCGCAATCCTGATGGCAGTCACAGCTATCTTTATGATGTTTTTTCCATTATCAATGATGGAAATGGCAGTACGCGTCTTTTCTATCGGCATGGCAGTGACAGGTATTATCCATATCATCTTCTATGTTCTGCTGGATACAGAAATGCGCCATTTTTCAAATGATTTGTTTGTTGGCGTATTAAGTCTGGCTTTATCAGTTGTGATTTTTATGAATGTCAATGAAGTCACACGTTTTCTGATTTATATCGTTGGTGCATGGATGATGGTCAAAGGTGTCATGGGCTTACAGTTTTCATTGCGCCTGATTGATGTCATTGAATTTAACTGGATTTACTTGTTTTTGATTTCCGTAGCGGAAATTCTTGCCAGCTTATTAGTTGTGATCAATCCATTTGGTATGGCACAGTTATTAGTCAGAGTAGCAGGTATTTGCTTACTGACAACTGAAGTCTTTGATATTATGATCAGTCTCTATGTATTACGTTCACTTGACTATACAAAGAGACCACGTATTTATTAAAAAAAGCCTTTTGATAGGCTTTTTCTTTTGAGAGAGGGGGTGTCCATGATGAAGGCATTAGATCATGAGTCGACTTATATTGTTGGCGTATCAGGCGGATGTGATTCAATGGCATTATTAGATATGGTTGTCAACGAGGGCTATCATGTCATCGTTGCCCATGTCAATTACAATCTTAGAGATGATACGGATCAAGACTATGCTGTAGTCTATGACTATTGTCAACGTCATGAGGTACCGTTTTACTACTTAGAATGTGATCATAGTCAAGCTACTGGTAATTTTCAGGATTATGCCCGCAATGTTCGTTATGATTTTTATAAAGAACTCTATGATCGTTATCACTGTGATGGTGTTTTACTCGCGCATCATTTAGATGATGTTTATGAAACCATCTATATGCAAAAAGAACGTCATAGTCAGGTGGCCTATATGGGCATCAAAGAAATGACGGACATTAAAGGTATGACAATCATTCGTCCATTATTGAATGTACGCAAAAAGGCATTATATGATTACTGTCAATCGCATCAAGTTGCTTATCACGAAGACTATACGAATTTCCAAAGTGATTATCAACGTGACTATGTTCGTAATCAGGTTTTATCATCCTATTCACAGGAAGAATTAGATGATTTACTTGCTTATGCCAGAGCATATAATGACAAACAAAAACCACTCTTAGAAAAAGTTGATCAATTGATGGACCGTTATCAAAAGCAGGGCTATTTAAATCTTGAAGATTTTACCGATGATGTCAGTGACATCCTGATTTATCGAATGTTGTCAACTGTCATTGTCCCATCAAGTATTCATGGCTCTTTGATTCAGGAAATCAAAAAGCAGTTATCATCAGATCATCCTAATATTAAAGTTTTGTTGCCAGTTAATCATCTGTTCATAAAACAATACCATAATGTCACTATCGTCCAAAAGAGGACTCAAGTTGATTACAGTTTTGAGTTTGATACATGGAAGGATTTCTGTTGTGAATTCTTTAGTTTGACAAGCGAAGGACCAATGCACGAAGGCATTATCTTAAAGGAAAGTGATTTTCCAATTACAATTCGTAATCGCCGTCCAGGTGATGTGATTGAAACGCATGGGGGTAAAAAGAAAGTGTCAAGGCTTTTTATTGATGCTAAAATCCCTCAGGAAGAGCGTGCAACATGGCCAATTTTACTTGATTGTCACGGGAAAATTCTTCTTATCCCAGGAATCGCGAAAAACAAAGAGTATTTGGCTACAAATCCATGTTGTTTTGTGATAAAATAGGTGAACCGAGAAGGAGGCAAGACTTATGCATAAAGATTGTAAAGAGATTTTAGTTACAGGTGAACAGATTACGAAGCGTTGTCAAGAGTTAGGCGCACAGATTTCTAAAGACTATGAAGGTAAAGAAGTGATTTTAGTCGGTTTATTAAAGGGATCCGTACCTTTCTTAGCTGAGCTGTCCAAGTATATTACAATTGACGTCTACTTTGACTATATGGATGTCAGTAGTTATGATGGCGCCACTTCTACAGGTAATATTGTTGTTGAAACAGATTTAAAACAAAGCGTTAGAGGCAAACATATTTTAATTGTTGAAGACATTCTCGATACAGGTCGTACTTTAGCAACTATCGTTCCTTATATTAGAGAACGTGGTGCTGCTTCAGTCGAAATCGTTACAATGTTGTTTAAACCAGAACGTCTGGAACGTAGCATTGAAGCAAAATATATTGGCTTTAATGTACCAAACGCATTCGTCATTGGTTTCGGTCTTGACTATGACCAGAAATACCGCAATCTTCCATATGTGGGCATTTTAAAGGAAGAATGTTACCAATAGGGGGACATATATGAAAAACAGAAGAGGTTTAATCAGAATTATTCTGCCATGGCTGTTAGTGCTGCTGATGCTAAGCTCATTGATGTCAGTTTTCAGAAACCAGGGTGCAACCTCACAACTGACATATTCAGGCTTTGTCAGCACAATCAAAGAAGAAACAGTCACAGAAGTTGAACTCTCACCAAAAGCTTACGTTGTTGAAGTCACTGGTGAATATACAGCTTCAAAAGAAGGCAAAGAAACTAAAACAACATTTAAGACACTGGTCCCAAATACAGATCAGGAAATTGATTCGTTAATGCAGTTACTTGAAGACCGTGACATTAAGATCACCGTCCACAACAGTGAAAATGATAATCTGGTATTGTCATTTTTGATGCAGATAATCCCATACGCAATATTGATTGGTTTGATGTTCTTCGTCTTCAGAAATCTCAATGGTGCTGGTGGTAATGCCAAAGCCTTTGAATTCGGCAACTCACGTGCTAAATTGGAAAAAGATGAAAAGACACGTTTTACTGATGTTGCTGGTGCTGATGAAGAAAAAGAAGAATTAACTGAATTAGTTGCATTCTTGAAGAACCCAAAACGATTTGCAGATATGGGTGCTAAGATTCCACGAGGCGTCTTACTTGTAGGCCCTCCTGGCACAGGTAAAACTTTACTTGCAAGAGCCGTTGCAGGTGAAGCAAACGTACCATTCTACTCAATCTCAGGTTCTGAATTCGTTGAAATGTTCGTCGGTGTTGGTGCTGGACGTGTACGTGACATGTTTAAAAACGCCAAAGAAAATGCACCATGTATCATCTTCATTGATGAAATCGATGCTGTCGGCCGTCAAAGAGGTTCAGGTATCGGTGGTGGTCACGATGAACGTGAACAGACATTGAACCAGTTACTTGTTGAAATGGATGGTTTCTCAGGTAATGAAGGTATCATTATCTTAGCTGCAACCAACCGTGCTGACGTATTAGACCCTGCATTATTAAGACCTGGCCGTTTCGACCGTCAGATCATGGTCTCTAATCCAGATAAAAAGGCCCGTGCAGAAATCTTACGTGTTCACGCAAGAAACAAACGTTTTGCGCCAGATGTCAACTTTGATAATGTGGCACAGAGAACACCTGGTTTCTCAGGTGCTGAACTTGCCAATGTTTTAAATGAAGCTGCTTTATTAGCAGTACGTATGAATCATCAAGTCATTACACTTGAAGATGTTGATGAAGCTATTGACCGTGTTATTGGTGGTCCTGCTAAGAAATCAAGACAGTATACTGAACATGAACGTACACTGGTTGCTTATCATGAATCAGGACATGCTATCATCGGTTTGACATTAGAACATGCCAACCAGGTACAGAAAGTCACAATCGTACCTAGAGGTAATGCGGGTGGCTATAACTTGATGACACCAAAGGAAGAAACATACTTCCAGACTAAAACACAGTTGATGGCAACTGTTACAGGTTACATGGGTGGCCGTGTTGCTGAAGAAGTTTTCTTCGGTGATGTCTCAAGTGGTGCCCATAACGATATCGAACAGGCAACAAGAATTGCCCGTATGATGGTTACTGAACTTGGTATGAGTGATTTAGGTCCAATCAAATATGACAGTGGCGAAAACGCTGTATTCTTAGGACGTGACTATTCACAAATCAATAATACTCACTCTGGACAGATTGCTTTTGAAATCGACCAGCAAGTACGTAAAATTATTGATACATGTTATGATCAGGCAACAGATATTATCACTGAAAACAAAGATAAGCTGGAAATCATTGCCAAAGCATTGCTTGAACATGAAACACTCAACAGAGAACAGATTCAGTCATTATATGAAAATGGTGTCATGCCAGAAAAATATGATGGCACGAAGCCTCATATCGATCAACCACCATATCAACGTCCAAACCCAATTGATATGGATGAAGACTTACTGGACGAAATGAAATAAAGCGCTCTGCGCTTTTTTCTTAGGAGGATTTATGAATCGTCGTATAATGATTAGAATTATCGTGGCAGTCATCGTGCTCAGCATGCTTTTGCCACTGATCAGCTATTTTGCTTTAGGATAGGATGTGAAGAAAATGAAAGATTATTTAGTAAGAGGTATTTCTAATAGTCATAACTGTCGTGCTTTTGCTTGCACGACGACAAATCTCACCAATGTTGCCCGTGAGCATCATGACTTATGGCCATGTGCTTCAGCTGCTTTGGGTCGTGTTATGGCAGCAACTTTAATGCTTGGTGCGATGAACAAAGACCATGAAAAAGTCACTGTAACAATTAATGGCGGTGGACCTATTGGCACCATTCTTGCTACGACAATGAGTGATGGAAATGTCAAAGCATTTGTAGCAAATCCTCAGGTCCATTATACATATAATGATACTGGCAAATTAGCCGTAGGTTTATGTGTAGGTACTGATGGTACTTTACAGGTCATCCGTGATATGGGATTAAAGGAACCAATGGTTTCTAATGTGCCTTTACAGACTGGTGAAATTGGTGATGACTTCGTTTATTACTTTATGGTATCAGAACAGGTACCTTCAGTTGTTTCACTAGGTGTTCTTGTTGATGAAAACAACGTTGTCTTATCAGCAGGAGGTTTTATTGTTCAGCTTTTACCTGAAGCAACAGAAGAAGATATCACTTATCTAGAAGATAAGATGCTTGGTTTCCCAGCCATTTCAAGTTTGATTAATGAAGGTAAAACACCAGAAGACATTTTAGGAATGATCTTTGATGATATCGAAATTCTTGATCATCAGGATTTAAATTTCGAATGTGATTGTTCAAAAGAACGTATGCGTGCAGCTATCATGACCGTTGCGACTGAAGAAATTCAGGCGATGATTGATGAAGATCATGGTGCTGAACTTGTTTGTCAGTTCTGTAATAAAAAGTATCATTTCACAGAAGAAGAATTAAAAGATATTATTAAAGCTAAAGAAGATAGTGCTAACTGGAATAGACGCTAATCAAGGAGAGGAATCTTATAAAAGGTTTCTCTTTTTTTATTTAAACGCATTTGGAGAAAGGTCTGTTTTCTTGTATAATATAAGTGTCATAAAAATATTTCTAATTATTCGTTTCAAATCTCGACTATAAAAGTTTCCAAATATTTTTAAACAAGGAAACGAATAGAAAAAGGAGAAGTTTTTATGGCAGAATTAAACAAAAATGTAAGAGATACTGTTTTTACACAGGTGTTTTCTCAGAAACGCTATCAGATGGAATTGTTCAACACATTCCATCCTGAAGAAACGATCACAGAAGATGATGTCAAATGTATCAACTTAACGAATCATATTCTTAGAGGAATGTATAACGATTTGGGCCTTCTGGTCAAGAATCGTCTGATGGTGTTCGTTGAAGCACAGACAAGCTGGGACGAAGTCCTTGATTTAAGACTGTATTTTTATTTACATGACACTATTGTCGAATGGATGAAGGAACAGGGCGTAACCATCCATGATGTCAGACGCAGAGATATACCAGATGCAGAATTCTATGTCATTTATACAGGCAATCATCAGTTCAACAAGGACAACCCATTTCCTGACAGTTTCCTTGGCAGAGATATTCATATCATCACTGAAGCCAAAGACACCAGTGTCGTTTCCCAGTACATTCAGTTTTCGTATGTGGTTGCTAAATATGTAGGCAGAGAAGATATGACTAATGAAGAAAAAGCAAAGGCTATCATAGAAGAATGCAAAGAAAAGAATATATTGGCAGAGTTCATGGAAGAACATGAGAGTGAGGTGTATCGCAGTATGATATCAATCTTAGATGAGGAATATATCCAAAGAGGCAGAGATAATCTGGCAAGAAGAGAAGGACGAGAAGAAGGGCTTGCTTTAGGTCGAGAAGAGGAAAGAGAACGAATTACCGCCTTATTTACTATTCTTCTTGACGAAGGTAAACAGGAATTAATGGCTGCGTGTGTCAAAGACAAAGAGGTACTGGAAAAGACACTTAAAGATTACGGATTATAATTAGCGAAATATTATGGACAATGCTTGGGCATTGTCCATCTTAATTATGTTAATACTTAAGCAATTTTGTTGAGACAATTATATTAAAATGATAGAATACATTTGAAAGATTATTAATGATCCTGCGTGTTAGATTTCATCTTACACAAAGCATCAATCTTATTATACAAATAGAATCTAACGGCAAGGCAATGTCCAAGCAGGAAGTCTTATATCAAACATTTTTCAATTAGAACTCCTGCGCCGTTGTGCGGAGGAGTTTTTATGTTAAGACTGGCAATTTATGGAAAAGGCGGCATTGGTAAATCAACAATTACGAGCCATTTGTCTGCAGCATTTGCATCAATGGGATTACGTGTTATTCAAATAGGATGTGATCCTAAAGCCGATTCAACAATCAACCTGCTTAAAGGTGAGCCATTAACACCTGTTATGAATTTACTTAGAATAGATGAAGACATAGATGATATCGAACAAATCGCAAAGGTTGGATTTGGCAATGTGCTCTGTATTGAAACAGGGGGTCCGACACCTGGATTAGGTTGTGCAGGGCGTGGCATCATTGCTACATTTCAGTTGTTAGAAGATTTAGAACTCTTTGAAACCTGGAAACCTGATGTTGTTATGTATGATGTTTTAGGAGATGTCGTTTGCGGTGGCTTTGCAGCACCAATTAGAGAAGGTTATGCACAAAAAGTCATTATCGTTACTTCAGGTGAGAAGATGGCTTTGTATGCTGCAAATAATATTTATACAGCTGTTAAGAATTTTGAAGATAGAAGTTATGCGACTGTTGAAGGTATAATTTTGAATCACAGAAATATAGCCAATGAAACAGAAAAAGTACAGGCCTTTGCCGATGAACGTCAATTAAAAATCATTGGTGAAGTACCACGTTCACAAGATATTAACGATTGTGAAGACGAGGGTATGACAGTTGTTGAAGGTAAACCTGATTCAGAAACTGCAAAACTGTTTATTGACTTAGCTAGAAAGATTTGGGAGGAGAATGCTGATGACAAAAATTGATTATCAGACGATTCGTGAGATTGCTGAACATGGACCTGATGACATCAGTGAAATCTATCAGTTTCCAGCTCATTTGATTTATAGTTCACCAGCCACTTTGGCTTTCAACTCACCAGGAGCGGAAGGGTATGGTGTCAAGCGTGCCGGCTTGGCTGTTCCAGAATCAATTATGTTAATAGTTGCACCAGGTTGTTGTGGAAGAAATACATCACTTATTTCTCGTATCAAAGGTTATGATCATCGCTTTTTCTATCTGATGATGGATGAGACTGATTTGATTACAGGACGTCATCTCACCAAGATTCCTGAAGCAGTCAAAGATGTTGTTGACACCTTAGGCTATAAGCCTTCCGTGGTAATGATTTGTATAACCTGTGTGGATGCATTACTGGGGACAGATATGGAACGCGTCTGTCGTAAAGCAGAAGACTTTGCAAAAGTACGAGTACGTCCATGCTATATGTATGCACTGACAAGAGAAGGACGTAAGCCACCAATGGTTCATGTACGTGAATCACTTTATTCACTTCTTGAACCTAAGCCAAAGGTAGCTACATCTATTAATATTCTTGGTTTCTTTGCTCCTTTAAGAAAGACAGAATTATTGGACGTCTTCTATAGAAGTGGCATTAAAACGATTCGTCAAATAGGTACTTGCCAAACATATGATGAATTTTTAAATATGGCTGAAGCTAATTTTAATCTGGTTATTAATCCAGAAGCTTATCATGCTGCAAAACAAATTCACAAGCGACTAGGCATACCATTTGTGTCATTAGAACGTTTTTATGGTATCGAACGTATCCATCATCAATATCAGGCAATATCTAATGTATTCCATAAACAATTAGATGATGAAGAAATGTATCAAAAAGCTAAAAATGCCATTCAAGAGCTTAAAGAATTACAACCTTTGTCAGTGGCAGTGGGTGAATGTTTGAATGCTAATCCATTCGAATTGGCACTTTCACTTGTTGAATATGGCTGTCAGGTTAAAGCTATTTACGCCAATGTGGATCCTTCGCATTTTGCCTATATTAATGCTTTAAATGAACTCTCACCAGAGACAAAAGTTTATTCAAATATGGAACCTACAATGCTTTATTATGATGGTGGAGAAGATGAAGTTGATCTTGCAATTGGTAAAGATGCCATTTATTACCATGATCAAAGTGCTCATCTCAACTGGAATGAAGACATGCAGCCATTTGGTTATCAAGGTCTTATTGATTTAATTGAAGCAATCAGGGAGGCGGTCAAATGAAAGGATTAAGAAAATATCTAACACCATTTGCTCCTGACCAATCAGGTGCTGTCTCTGTTCTATTTAGTTTATCAGGATTAATTGTCATTATCGATGCGGGTGGATGCACTGGTAATATCTGTGGCTTCGATGAACCAAGATGGCAAACGCAGAAGTGTGCTGTTTTCTCTGCAGGTTTAAGAGATATGGATGCCATCATGGGTCGTGATGATCGTCTGATTGCCAAAATATTAAAGGTTGTTGATCGTTTTGATTTGGAATTCATTGCTCTTATCGGTACACCTGTCCCTGCAGTTATAGGAACAGACTATAAAGGTTTGGCAAGAGTTTTGGAAAAGAAAACTGGTTTACCAGTTTTACCAATCAATACTAATGGTATGGCTCTTTATGATGAGGGTGTAGAAAAAGCTTATAGTGAATTGATTAAAGCTATCGTACCTGAAGAAGAAACATCTCAAAATGGTGTCGTTAGTGTGATTGGTTTAACGCCTCTTGATTATACGAAAGATGAAATGGATATGATTCAGGCGACCTTAAGTCATACTTATAAAGAAGTACGTATGCTTGGGATGTCATCAATCGACGATTTTAAACATCTGCGACAATCCGAAAAAATCATCGTCGCATCTCCAGCTGGATTAAAAGCAGCTAAACTAATTAAGAGACGCTATCATATTCCATTTGAAATGCTTAAACTCGAAAAGCCTAACATCGCAGTGACAGGAAGTAAGGTGCTTATTCTCCATCAACAGGTTTATGCCAATGCCATCAGAGAATCACTTAACATGTGTGATAAGGACATAAGAGTAGGGACTTACTTTAAATTAAATAAAACTCTCAAAGAAGATCATGACATTCATTTTGATGACGAAGATGATTTAATGAATTATATTAAAGAACACAATATTGATACAGTGATTGGTGATATGACGTATCAACCTCTTATAGGTCAGGCAAAACTGATACCTCTGCACCATACAGCTGTTTCAGGAGATGATTAGTATGTTGACTACACAATTGCGTGTGTATGGAATAGTACAGGGTGTAGGCTTTAGACCGACTGTTTCCCGTCATGCTATAACGACCGGTGTCAAAGGTTCTGTCAGCAACAAGGGTCCATATGTTGAAATATTTCTTCAAGGAACAAAGTCTCAACGAGATCAATTTGTCGAATTATTGACAAAGCAGCCTCCTAAACGTGCGGTCATATTAAAAATGGACGAGGAAGAAATCGATCTTAATCATCAGTTTGAACAGTTTGATATTATCGAAAGTCAGCGTACGAAAGGTGAAATCTTTATATCACCTGATATCGCTATATGTGACGAATGTGCCAAGGAACTCTATGATCCTCAAGATCGTCGCTACCTTCATCCATTTATCAACTGTACTTGCTGTGGTCCACGACTCACCATCCTCGATGAATTACCATATGATCGTGAACGTACATCCATGAAGTCATTTCCAATGTGTCCAGAATGTGCCAAAGAATATTATGACCCTGATTCAAGGCGTTATGATGCTCAACCAGTTGCCTGTCATAACTGTGGTCCACGAGTCAAAATTCTGGATGAGGATATTTATGATCGTGATGCTATTACAATGATTCGTCAAATGATTGTTGATGGCAAGATCGTAGCTATCAAAGGTATTGGTGGCTTTCATCTTTGTTGCGATGCAACAAACGAAAAAGCAGTTAGTCTTTTACGCCAACGAAAAAACAGACCACAAAAGCCATTTGCGGTCATGATGAGAAATGATGAAGCCGTGGAAAGAGAATGCGTCTTATTCGACGAAGCAAGAGAGATATTGACCGGTTATCAAAAACCAATCATCTTGCTTGAAAGTCGTGAAGCAACAACTTTAGCACCAAGCATTGCACCAGGCAATCCTAAAGTTGGTGTTATGTTGCCATATACTCCATTACATATGCTTTTATTTGATTATGATGATGGCATCACAATGCCTGACTCTTTAGTAATGACAAGTGCCAATACTTCAGGTGCACCTATTGTTCATAATGACGAAGAAGCGCGACAGGAATTAAATCACTTGTGTGACGCTATTATGACACATGATCGTGATATACGCGTTCGCTGTGATGACTCAGTTATGGACTTTTATAGCCGTGAACCTTATATGATCAGGAGATCACGCGGTTATGCGCCCTTACCTCAATTGATCAGTGCTGATTACAAGGGTGTTGTCCTCGCTGTTGGTGGTGAACTTAAGAATACATTCTGTATAGGTGTTAATCAATTGCTCTATCCATCATCTTATATTGGTGATCTTGCCGATTGGCGTAGTGTTGAAGCGCTTCAGGCAACTGTTAAACGTATGGAGCATTTGCTTGAAGTTGAACCGGAAGTGATTGCTTGTGATTTACATCCTGGCTATCATTCAACACAGGTTGCTCATGACTATGGTCTGCCACTTGTTGAAATTCAACATCATTATGCGCATATTCTTTCATGTATGGCTGAAAATGATATCAGTGAGCCAGTGATAGGTGTTTCTTTTGATGGAACAGGCTATGGAACGGATGGCACGATTTGGGGTGGCGAAATCTTATGTGCGGACTTAGATGGTTTCAAACGTTTATCTCATATCACTCCATTTGCCTTCGTTGGCGGAGATATAGCGGCTAAGCAAGGATGGCGTGTTGCCATCAGCATGGTGAGTGACGTGTTAAGTGATGAAGAGACTCTTAATGTCGTCACTAAACATCAAATTGCATCTAAAGTTGAAGCTAATGTTGTCATGAAAATGAAAAGTAAAGGTTTAAATACAATTCAGTCAACAAGTGCTGGTCGTTTGTTTGATGCTGTAAGTGCAATTTTGGGGATTTGCCGAGAGTCAACGCACGAAGGGGAAGCGGCAACATCATTACAGTTTGCGGCTTTAAA
>JAGBPZ010000003.1 GCA_017633115.1 Erysipelotrichaceae bacterium
CAACATCTCTCATCTATGGTAAGATGACAATAGTTCATAGATTACCTCCGTTATTCTGTTGGTGTGGTTACTTACATTATAACTGGTTTCTATGAACCTTTTCTTTTTTTGTTAGTGTTGCACTTGATTTGATAAATCACCTCCAAAGAAAAAGGTTCACCATCAGGTGAACCATTTTTTCTTAGATTAAGAATGCGAAGTATAAAATGAAGATAATAACTAATGCCCAGATAATTGGACTAACTTCTTCAGTTTTACCCATAACTAACATTGCAACACCGTAAACGATGAAACCTAATGCTAAACCGTTAGAGATTGAGTAACCTAACATCATGAATGAAATAGTAACGAAAGTTGCAGCTGCAATTGCGATGTTATCCCATTCAATACCAGCTAACTGCTGAGCCATCAAGATACCAACGATGACTAATGCAGGAGCAGTAACTGCGTAAGTAACAGCAACCAATAATGGTGAGAAGAAAACTGATAAAATGAATAAGACACCAGTAGTTACGGCTGTTAAACCAGTACGGCCACCAACACCAACACCTGATGCAGATTCAACGAATGAAGTAACAGTAGAAGTACCTAATACAGCACCAGCAACTGTACCAACGGCATCAGCTAATAATGCGCGTTCAACATTCTTTAATTCGCCATCTTCAGTCATTAAGTTTGTTTTACCAGCAACTGCTACTAAAGTACCAGCAGTATCAAAGAAGTCAACGAATAATAATGTGAAGATTGCAGTGAAGCACTGTGGATGAGTTAATAATTCGTTAAGACCTTCAAAGACAGCACCGAATAAGCTGAAATCTAAGTTGAAAGAAACAACAGCTTTTGGTAATTCAGGCATGCCTGGCACACCAGCGATACCAGCAATTACACCAATAACAGCTGTAACAACTAAACCATAGAAGACAGCAGCAGGTGTATTTCTAGCTAGCAGTACTAAAGTGACAACGATACCAAATAAAGCTAATAAAACAGCAGGATCTTTAAAATTACCTAAACCAACTAAAGTAGCTTCATTAGAAATAATAATACCAGCGTTCTTTAAACCAACAAAGGCAACAAAGAAACCAATACCTGCACCAATCGCTAATTTTAACTGCTGAGGCATAGCGTTGATGATCAAACGTCTGATACCAGTAACACTGATAATTAAGAAGACGATACCTGATACAAGTACACATGCTAATGCACCTTTATAGCTAAGACCCATCTGTAATACGATAGTGTAAGTAAATAATGCGTTAACACCCATACCAGATGCTAAAGCAACAGGATAGTTAGCAACTAAGCCCATGAAAATACTTGCGATACCTGCAGCGAATGCAGTTGCTACGAATACAGCATTGAAATCCATACCAGCATCAGATAAGATACCAGGGTTTACACCAAGGATGTATGCCATAGATAAGAAAGTTGTTAAACCGGCAAGAATTTCAGTTTTGACATTAGTGCCATTTTCTTCTAGCTTAAAATAATTTTCTAGCATTTTTCCCCCTCCTAAAAGATAGCGTCATTATAACGCATTGATTTTGTGAATGCAAACCCGAGAACTTGATTTATATGAAAAAATCAAACTTTTTTCATTTCAGAAGGAGAAAAAATGATGTAAGCGTTTTAATAAGTTTGGCATTTTATGTTCTCTGAAAGATAAAGGGTAAATATAAACTCTCCCCTGCTTAGTTCACCGCAAACAAAAAAGTCGCATGGAAGCGACTTTACTTTTTCTTTTTAATGGCATCTTCAACACGACTCTTTAATACTGAGAATGGGAGGCTGCCATAAGCAAGAATGGTTTTGTAATAAAGCTGATCATTATATTTCTTACCGAGCTTCTTTTTCATCGTTGTCTGATAGTTTTCAAGTAACGTACAGCCAACATGATAACTGACAAATACAGCCGGTGAACCTAAGAGCTGATCATACCAGTAAGGAGCGACACTTTCATAACCATATTTACGGAGATAGTTCCTTAAATCATTTTCACTCCATCCTTTATAATGAATACCAATATCGCACAGGATAATCAGTGAATAAGCATATTCATCCTGAAGACGTAAATAGTCTTTCATGGCATCTTTGACCTTTGGCAGATAATCATAAGCCTTATATTGGACAAAGGTTGCATAGCCCTCAGTATAGCCCAGACATTCAAATAAATTGAGAATCTCTGGTAATTCCTGTTTCAGGGCATAATTGGTTTGATAAAGATGTCCTGGATAGCCTTCATGAGCAAGGGTGATAAATGTATCAACACTGTCCACTTCAACATAAGAGGAAGTAGTATTGACACGAATCACATTTTCTGACACATCATCAATTGGTGGTGTGAGATAATAAGCTGAATTACCAGACTTCGCATTGGTGAGATCCATATCTGTGACCTGATAGTCGATCTTACCAATATCAGGGAAGTCTTTTTTTGATTGCTTTTTGAGATATTTTAAGATAGCTTTATACGACTTAAGCCCGGTATCAATATCATTACCTTCATAATCAAGAATCGTAGTGAAATTCTTACGCGTCACTGAACTCAAATCACCAGAAATATGACTTAGACGTTTTTTCATCAATGATTCAATGTCTCTGATCGACATATCATTGCCGAGAATCGATTGCACATATGCCTGATAATACTCTTTACCATTTTTAAGATAATAAAGACCCTTTTGATTTTTTGATTTTGATAATAAATCTTTTACCGTTTTCTTTACTGAATTAAACGCTGGACAAACACTTTGACGATAAGCTTCATCAATTTGTACTGCATAATCAGCTTTAGCCTCTGCACTGAGTTCAAATGGGAACTTATAGTTGTTGAAAACGCGAACCAAAGGATCAGCTTCCTGATCCACAAAACTATCGATCGTATCAATATAGTCTTTGGCAACAGATTTTGGCATCAATAAGCCTTTCTCACTCTGAGCTTTCAAATAGTCATTGATTTGATCGGTTAAATCACCAGTGGCATTCGCCAATGAAATATAATCATCGATATCTTCTTCCTTATAGAAAGGAAATTCAATCAGCATTGTTGACAGATTTGATGTCACACTCATGAGTGGATCACAAGGATTCCAGAGATATTCATATTTGGCATCATCAAGAGCGACAGAATGTTTGAGGTTCTCAGAAAGTACATCATACGTCAGCTGTTGCTGTTCGGATAATCGGCTTCGTTTAAATGTCTTCAGTTCTTCAAGATACTGACTGTAATCAAGGCCATGTATCAGTTTGCCAAAATCAATGGTTTTAAATGTAATACCATAGGCATCAGGATTCTTCAGCGTAAAATGGCAATCTGCATAATTTTCACTCATCGTATCGATAAATAATTGATGGGTAAATTTGTCGAAACTTTCACTTTCGGATAATGTCGGTTCAACCTTGATACGGCTACAACCGCTAAGCAACAGCATCAAGCTTATGAATAGTATGATGAGTTTTTTCATGATTTGCTCCTCTAATAAATTGACCACGCCTGAGAGCAGACGTGGTTTAAATACTATTTATAGATTTTTACTTTTGTTTCTTCTGGAATATGATCATAGATCCATTTCGCATTTTGAATATCTAAACGCACACATCCATGAGAGACACCAGCACCAACACGGCCATCACGAATCTTGTCAGGCTTACTCGATGGAACATAGGTGACTGAATGGAACAGGAATGAACCAATGATACGTGTTGAGTACCAGCAACGATCGCCATATAAGTCGAAATATTCAGCCTTATAGTTGTGCATATCATGCTGACCGGTTTCAAAAGTACCAAGAATGGTTGGTGTTGATGGTTTACCATCACCACACTGCCAGTAATATAATTCTTTCCAGTTATTTTTTGAACCAGTATAAACACCACATCGGTGAGTTGTACAATTGACCAGAATCAGATATTTTGTCTTACTAGACATGTCATAAGCTTTATGAGCCATTTTATCTTCATCATCAAGAGTTGTCTTGAGAATACCATCAGTACTGAAAGTATAAAGTTTCTTGGCAATACGCTGGATACCAGTCATTGCATGACCATCATCTTTAGAGAAATAATATTTGTCTTTGCCAATTTTTTCCCAGCCAGATTGATAGAGCGCACCTTGATCAGTGAAACCATAGATATTAGCACCAATCTTAGTGATACCAGTTGCTGCAGCATAATTCTTTGTATCGAAGTAATACGTTTTATCACCAATAGTCTGCCAGCCTTTATAAGCTTTGCCACTCTTACTGAGGTAATAACGCTTACCATTAATTTTATAAATCTTCTTGGCATTAGAATCACGAACACCTTCGTCATCAAGATGATAAAAATGTTGACCATCTTTGACCCAGCCAGTCTGCATGACACCATTGTCGTTGAAATAGTAGCTCTTGCCATCTATCTTATTCAGCCCTGTGACATAGTTATTGTCTTTATAATAGAAAGTTTTTTCATTATGAACGATCCAGCCGTTATAGCGAATATCACCTGTGACTTTGTCTTCAGAGACCTCACCTTCAGCAAATGCAGAGAGAAGCATCATATCGCCAAAAGCACTCATAGGTCTAAGGAAAACAATTCCAATCATAATACAGGCCATAATAATCAGTTGCAGTTTATGCTTTTGATTCATTACAATGCCCCCTTTCATGGATTACATTCTATCAAAACACTTTTCTTTTTTCAATGTACATACTCAATATTTATGAGGAATATGTTATACTCTTTTTGAGGTAGATAACAATGAAAGCCGAATTTTATCATACATTACATATAGATTATCAAGATGCCATGCATCGTTTCTTCAATAATGAAAGTTTATTTCTCGATATGTTGAAGCTCTTCCCTGGTGATCCAACCTTTAATGAGCTAGAGAAAGCACTATCTGATAACGATGTTGAAGCAGCTTTTATGGCTGCCCATACGCTTAAAAGTGTGAGTGCCAATTTGTCTCTTAAACGACTCTATGAGCTTAATTTTCCTTTGGTTGAAGATTTACGCTCAGGTGATTTAAAAGCCGCGCAAAAACGTTTTCCGGAGCTAAAAAAAGAATACCACCTAATTATCAATGGTATTCATCAAATCTAGTATGACATCTGCATCGCAGATGTTTTTACATGGACTCACGCATATAGTTTTGTCTGAGCCAATCCGTAAAATGATCAATTGTGAGCCAGGTATCAAGATTACCATGACTCGTTGTTAAAGTTTCTATGATGTCGTGATAGCTAAACATTTCAGCAAGCTGATCAAAAGTCCATCCAAGTGCTGAACGATGCTGAGAATAGACAAAATCATTAATATATTTCTGAATAAGCGTTGGTGTATGTTCCTGATATTGTCTGGCCAGGGCTTGACGCTTATTGTAGAGAATGTGAGCAATATCTTCTTCCTCTAGTCCCATATCTTTAAGCTGTACGACATAATCATCCAAAGCGGCGACCTGTTGTTCATAATTTTGACGGTACTCACTTTGATAGAAAGAATCAGATTTCAATGCCGCTAAAGCTGTCTGAATATCATTATATAAATCATACATAATTTTGTCTCACCATCTATATTTGCCCTTTCTTAAGACAATTATGAAACGTGTTGGATAAGAAAGCAATGAAATCAATTGAATTTTTGAATTTTGAAGCAAACTTCATAGACATTGATAAATGAATATCTTAAAATATTTTTTGAAAGGGGAAATCATTATGTTAAACTTTATCCTTGCGCTATTGCCAATAATCTGGTTGATTATCGCAATGAGCATATTAAAAATGCCTGGCTATAGAGCATGTCTCATCGCTTTTGTGATTACGTTTGCGCTAGGTGTTGCGGTATGGCATATGCCTGTCATCAATGCCGCCACAGCCGCTCTTGAAGGTATCTGTAATGCCTTATGGCCAATCATTATCGTTATTTTAGCAGCGTTATACACTTATAATTTGACGCTGGAAACAAAGGCCATGGACGCCATCAAAGCCATGCTGGCTAGTGTTTCAACAGACAAACGTGTCTTGACACTCTTGATTGCCTTTGGTTTTGGTAACTTCATGGAAGGTATGGCTGGCTTTGGTACTGCGGTTGCTATTCCTGCAGGTATCCTTGTTGGTTTGGGATTTGACCCACTTCTATCAATCGTCACTTGCCTGATTATCAACTCAGCACCAACTGCATTTGGTTCTGTAGGTGTTCCAACAACCACAATGGCTAATATCACTGGTCTTGATGTCGTCGCTATTTCAGGTAAGGTCGCTTTAATTCAGGCAGTCATCCAGTTCATCATTCCATTCCTGGCTGTCATCGTTATTTCAAAAGGCCTGAAAGGTTTGAAAGGTTTAGTTCCATTTATTTTAATTGTTGACCTTGCATTCATGGTACCACAATTCTTTGCAGCTACATTTATTGGTCCTGACTTACCAAATATCATTGGTGCCATCATCTGCATGCTTGTCATCATCTTTGTCTCACTTAAATTTAATCTCAAAAAATATGATGAATTTGAAGTTCCACAAAGTGGTCCTGGCTTAAAAGAACTCAACATCCCATCAATGTTGAATGCCTGGTTACCATTCATCTTCATCTTTGTCTTCCTGCTTTGTACATCTAAACTTGTACCATTCATTAATGCTCCATTATCTTCTATCAAAACACAGGCTCAGTTCTATACAGGTGAAAATCCTGCAACACTTACATTCTATTGGATCAACACGCCTGGTGTATTGATTCTGATTGCAGCATTCATTGGTGGTATCTCTCAGGGATGCTCAGTTAAAGCACAATTCAAATTATTAGGTAAAACAATTAAGAACAACGTTAAGACAATGTTGACAATCTGCTCCGTCTTAGCGGTTGCTAAAATCATGGGTTACAGTGGTATGATTTCTGATATTGCAGCTGTTCTGGTTGCTTTAGCAGGTCCATACTTCCCACTCATTTCTCCATTGATTGGTACAATCGGTGGTTTCGTTACCGGTTCTGGTACATCAACAACTGCACTCTTTGGTGCACTTCAGGTTGAAACAGCCAAAGCTATTGGTGCTGAACCAATCTGGCTCGCTGCTGCTAACCTGATGGGTGCTGGTATCGGTAAGATGATTTGCCCACAGTCAATTGCCATCGGTACTGCTGCCGTAGGGCTTGATGGTGCTGAAAGCCAGGTACTCAGCAAAGCCGTTATCTACACCGTCATCTTCGCCGTTATTGGTGGTTTGATCTGTTACTTCCTGCCAATCATTGGTTTAGTTTAATAACTTCATGAGACACGTTAGCGTGTCTCTTTTTTTATGCTTTCAACTATAAAAAAGGCAAAGAAAAAAAAGCTGTCATAAGACAGCCATAAAATCATTATTGAGCTAAAGTTGGATCAACTACTGTTTCAATCAGATATTTAACATGCTGGCAGGCGCGGTCAAATTTTTCCTGATCGACAGCAGTGAATGGTAATTTGATAACTTCACGAACACCACGTCTATTGACAACGGCTGGGGTGCTGATATAGAAGCCTTCATGGCCATATTGTAAGTGCTGATAAGCAGATAATGGCAGGATGATATTTTCATTGTTCATAATGGCATCTGTCAGTCTTGCTAAAGCCATACCGACACCATAGTAAGCCGCTTTCTTTTTCTGGACGATTTCGTAATTAGCATCACGTACCTGTTCATACATACTCTGCAGATACTGGAATGGTACTTGACGTTCTTCAACGATTTCTAATAAGCTCTTACAGCCAACATAACAGTTCGTCCATGAAACGAAAGAATTATCTCCATATTCACCTAACAGATAAGCGTAAATAGATTCTGGGCTTAGTTCAAGGAATTCACCAATCTGATGACGTAAACGCGCTGAGTCAAGCATTGTACCAATACCAAAGACCTGTTTGTATGGCAGACCTGTCGTCTTCCATAAAGCATACGTCATCAAATCACATGGATTTGTCGCAACGACAAGAACACCATTAAAACCACTGTCCTTAATACGTTCACCAATCAGTTTAATTGTACGTGTGTTGCGTTCTGCATATTCTTCGTCAGTCTGACCAGGACGTTGATGACTGCCCGCACTGACAAGGACAACGTTGGCATCGCGACAATCTGAATAAGAACCGGCAAAGACATGAACTTTACCTTCAGCATAAGGAAGACAGGAAATCAAATCCAACGCTTCTCCTTCAGCTTTTTCACGCTGCATATCAACTAATACAAGTTCATCGATACCGCGATGATTGATCAATGAATAAGCCATACTCATTCCTACAAAACCCGATCCAATGATAACCACTCGTCTTAAAGTGCCTTCATTTACTGCCATATTCCATCACTCCTTGCCTCTTCATTATAACAAACTCCTCCTTAATTGGGAATCGTTTTCCCTTTAGGCATAAGAAAAAGACAGCCACCTTAGAGATGGTTGTCTTGAATCATTATGCTTCGATAATATAGATGAATTTTGTATCGTATTTAGCTTCATCATTGGTTTCAGTATAACGATAGTCTTCAGCATATTCGCTTAACTGTTCAACGATGTCAACATAGTCATCAGCCTTGTTTAAAGCATCAACGATTTTATCAATACCTTCAGTCTTGAACTGAGTAACACCATCAGATAATGTCTTGGCACCATCAGCGAGCTGAGAAGTACCTTTCTTGAGTTTACCAACACCATCATCAAGCTGGTCAGCACCATCAGATAATTGTGCTGAACCATTAACGATATCACCAAATGCAGCTGTCAACTGGGACATACCCTGAGATAATGTCGATACACCTTCAACATAAGCAGAGACACCCTGCTGTAATGATTTGCCGCCCTGATCTAATGAAGTGATACCTGCAATCATAGTGGCAAGTGATGTAGACGCCTGATCATCAAGCTGTGTCAAACCAGCTGTAACCTGACTGCTGCCTTCTGATAATTGCGCAACAGCCTGAGAAATCTGATCGGTATATGTTTTAACACCTGTTGTATATTGTTCGACACCCTGACTATATTGATCGACTCCTGCAGTATATGTTGATAAGCCTTCAACTGCAGATGAGATTGTCTTGATACTTGTTGATAATTGTTCAAAGACACCATAACTTTCAAGAATCTGATAAAGCTTGTCACTTGAAGACTGACCTTTTGCATAATAGTTTTCATAATAATTTTTAATGACTGCAGCATTGACATTTAATAATGCACTTGAAGTACTTGTCTGCTCTGATAAATCAGATAAAGCCTTCTGGGCAGCATCCAGTTTAGCTTTAGCAGCACTTGCTGTTTCATCACTTGGAATACTGTCAGCTAATGTTTCTAAAGTCGTATCGATATTACTAATTGTCTGTTTGGCAACAGCGATACCCTGAGTTGTGACTTTAATGACTGATTCTGCAGATTCGATAGCTGTATTACAGCTTTCGATAGCTGCTTCAGCAGAAGAAATCGCTTTTTCACATGTTTCAATATTGCTTTCAACAGTTTTTAAAGCTTCTTTTAATGAAGCCAATTCCTCTTCATTATCGCTTGCAGCAATTTTATCTTCCAATTCTTTCTTGGATTCTTTTAATGAAGCCAGCTGTTTTTCTGCTTCGTCTAAGCTTGATTCAGCTTCACCTTTTAATTTCTGCGCCTGACTCAAAGCTTGTTCAGCCTGTTGCTTACCTTCAGTTGCTTCTTTAAGGCCAGCTTCAGCTTTTTCTTTACCAGCTTCAAGATTCTTTTTGACTGTTCTTAAAGTTTCAATCTGAGTGTAATCAGATGTTGCCTGAGCAAGGTCTTCAATCAATTTAGCCTGTGTCTTCAAAGATTCTTCGCTTAAAGCCTGATCAGCGAGTCCTGCTTTAACACCATCAGCAGCTGCCTGATAAGCAGTGTTCAATAACTGTTCTTGTAATTGAGAAAGACCTTGATCAGCACTGGTTGTACCCTCTTTGATCTGTTTTGTCGCTGCTTCTAATTGTGCTGTAGCATCATCTAAAGCAGATGTGTTATTTGATAATTGAGTTAAGCCATCAGAAAGGGCCTGACTGCCTTCTTTCAATTGCTTGATGGCATCACCAAGATCATTGAGAGCGCCACTTTCAACTGCACTCTTATAAAGCTGATCAATACCATCAACTAACTGATTAGCGCCGTCTTTTAAGGCATCACCATTATCATTTAATTCTTTA
This sequence comes from Erysipelotrichaceae bacterium, assembly GCA_017633115.1. Classification (GTDB taxonomy): domain Bacteria; phylum Bacillota_I; class Bacilli_A; order Erysipelotrichales; family Coprobacillaceae; genus RGIG9341. The sequence continues at coordinate 10,140 of JAGBPZ010000003.1, forward strand.
GCACCATCATTAGCGGTCTTTAAGCCTTCGTCATACTGTTTGGTACCATCACTTAAAGCACTAGCACCATCCTTTAATGTTTTAGTACCATCCTTTAATTCGCCTACACCTTTGTCTAATTGATTGGCACCATCGCTTAACTTTTTAGCCCCATCTTCTAGTTGATTAGTTGCATCAACAAGTTTATCGATACTGCTGGAAGTTTCATCAAGTTTATCAAATAAATCATTTAATGAATCAGCATCTGGCATTTTAGCTGTTGTGATGGAATAGATTGATGATAAGTCAAAATCAGTTGTATCGAATTCAATCGTAATCTTGTCGATATCATCAAGTTCGTCTAAATCAAAAGCAGCATTTAAACCAGGTGAAGCTAAACCAACAATGGTATTATTTTCACCATTATTGATGACTTTACCATGATTGATTTCGATGTTTTTATTGGCTTTCGCATCAAGTGTTGTAGCAGTCAAAACAACAAATGGCGTATACAACATTTTGCCATTATAGAGATGTTGTTCATGGTTCGTATAGGCAAGTGTTACTTTCACATGACCTTTTTCCCCTTCAACATCTGCTGGTTTGACTTTTTTACCATCTAAAGTTACTTTCATCTTCACTGTGACAGGCAGTTCAGAATCGCTTTTGCCCTGATAAAAGATATCATTACCATCGCTCTTCCATGAAACCTTATTGCCATCCTGTGTGAACTTTTCATCACCAGAGATATTTTCAATATCAGTTAAATCGGTGTAATCACGGATGGTTTCTTTTTCATCACTCTTTAAGTGCTCACTGACCATTGAATAAGTGATCTTACCATCTGGATCAGCTTTCGTATAAACTGTTTCTGACTTCTCATAGGCAAATACAGGTGTAGCCATCGCTAAGACAATGGCTGCTGAAGTCATTGTTGCCAGTAGTTTTTTCATAAATCATTCTCCTCACTCATTAATTTTTAAAACTCTTATATCCGTGAGCTTTTAATTCTTTAAAACCTAAAGTTGTACGAACAATAATTGGATCACAGACCATCAATAGAGATGGAACGATAAAGCCAACTGTCATCATGGATATCAATGCCCCACGGGAAATCAAGGTACAGATTGAACTGATGATTTCCATTGATGAAAGTATTGAAACACCAAAAGTGGCAGCGAAGAAACACATTGCGGAAACGAAAATTGAATTCACTGAAGCATCAACTGCTTCATTGATAGCCTCTTTCTTGCCATAACCTCCCTGACGTTTTTCAAGATATTTCGTACTCATGAGGATGGCATAGTCAATAGTTGCACCCAGCTGGATGGTACCTATGACGATACTTGCCACAAATGGAATGGAAACACCTGTATAATATGGAATACCCATATTGATAAAGATGGCAAATTCAATGGCAGCAATCAGAAGTACTGGTAAAGAAATACTTCTTAAAATAATAATCATAATCACAAAGATAACCGCGATTGAAGTGTAGTTAACGTTGTGGAAATCCTGATCGGCAATAAGAACCATATCCTTCATCAATGGTCCTTCACCACAAAGCATTGCCTTTTTATCATATTTCTTAACGATCGTATTCACTTCTTCAATCTGTCCGTTCAATTCATTAGTCGCTGTTTCATAAAGTGAATTGACCAGCATCAATTTGTATTCACCATTATCAATCGCACTCTTAACATCATCAGATAAAGCATTTTCACTAATACCGATTTCTTCAAGCTTGCTGAATGATAAAACGAAATCAATGCCTTCAACTTTTTCCAGATCTCTGACCATCTTTTTCATTTCTGGCGTTGGCAGAGTACTATCGGTAAAGATGATATATGGTGAAACGATATTGAACTTTTCAGCCAGTTCATCTTTTGCCACGATTGATGGCAGATTCTGTGGTAAAGCACGGGATAAGTTGTAATAACTCTTAGTATGTGCCTGGCCATAATAAGCAGGTCCCATACCAATCAGGAAAACTGCAAGCAGAGCCGGGAACGCTTTGGCAACCACATTTTTCACAAAGCCTAAATGAGGCAAGAGTACTTTATGTGATGTTTTGACAATCAAACCATCAAAAATCAGAATCAATGCTGGCAAGACTGTCAAAACACAGATGACACCAATAGCAACACCCTTCGCCATGACGACACCAATATCAACACCTAATGTCAACTGCATCGTACATAACGCTAAGAAGCCAGCAATCGTTGTCAAAGAAGAACCGACAACAGAAACCATCGTTTCCTCAATTGCGGCTGCCATTGCTTCTTCTTTATCACTGTATAAGCCACTATCCTTAGCACTTTCATACTTATGATAAAGGAAGATTGAGAAGTCAAGAGTGACACCTAACTGTAAGACAGCGGCAATAGCTTTGGTAATATAGGAAATCTGACCCAGGAAAATGTTAGAACCCATATTATAAAGAATCGCTATACCAATATTGAGTAGGATTAACACCGGTGTGGCAAAGGAATCAAGTGACAGATTCAATACAATCAAACAAAGCAATACTGCAATAACAACATAAACCATGACTTCGCTATCAGCGAGTTCTGCATTATCGAGGTTCATTGCAGTCAAGCCCTGAGTTTTGATGCTGTCACTTAAACTTCTGATTTTTGTGACAACTTCATTAGCCCCATCACTTGAAATACTATCTTGTAATAAAACAATGACAAGATTGGACTGATCCTTCTTGACCTTGCTTGAAATATCGCTTGGCAAAACTTCAAGTGGGAATGAGGTACCAATCACATCGTAGACACTGCCAGCAAGATTGACGCCTTTGATGTCACGAATCTGTTCCTCAAATTGGAGAATTTGCTTGGCTGACATATCTTCAGTAATGATGATGGCATAATCGCCAATGTCAAATTCGTTTTGTAAAATTTTCTGTGCCTGAATTGTCTCTGTTTCACTTGGCAGGTATTCTATCAAGTTATAATTGATTTTTGTACCAACATAACCAAGTACAGATGGAATCAACAGTATCAGGGCAACGATCATAATGACGAATCGCCCTTTGACAATGCTTTGGCATAGTTTTTTCACACTAACACCCCCAAAAAACACATAGACATAAAAATGAACCGTGGTCATTTTTACGATGTTATACTAACACAAAACTGACCAACGGTCAATATTTTCGATAAATAAATTGACTATTGGTCAGTTTTAGATATAATAGTGAATGAAAGAGGTGATCATTAATGGAAGGCATACAAACAATCAGGTCAAAAATCGAGCGGAAAAAAGAAGAGAAGCAAACATCTTTAATCGATGCTGCCTATGCTTTATTTGTGGAAAAAGGTGTCGCTTCAACATCAATTCAAAACATTGTCAATCGTGCAGGTGTCGCTAAAGGAACCTTTTACCTATACTTCAAAAGCAAAGAAGATATTCGTGATAAAATTATCCGTACTAAAACCAGAGACATCATCATTCAGGCTATTGAAGAAGCTCATACACATCCGGAATTGACATTTGAACAAACAATTATTCGCGTCATTGATAATATCCTTAATTATTTCGTAGGTAATCCTGAACTGATCCAATTTATCAATCGTGATTTATCCCTGAGTTTCTATTCTGAAGAGTTATCACGTATCTTCAGTGAAGACATGTATCTCTATGATTTATTTGATCAAGGTTTAAAATCAATCAACCCTGATCGCAGTGATACCGATGTCATATTCTTTATGGTCGTCGAACTAGTCAGCTCATCTGCCTACTTCACAATCATCGAAAAGAAACCTTGTGACATTGAAACGTTTAAACCTTATCTTTACGAAGAAATCAAACATATTCTACATACTTATAGAAAAAGACCTTAGTGCTCAATCAGCAATAAGGTCTTTTACTTATTTAAGATAATTTTCCATTCTTTTTTGAATATCAGGCAGATCTTCATCAATGGTACGATTTCTGATTGATTCACCAACCATATAGTCCGCGTATATCATTGCATCATCATACTCTTTAAACTGTGGCAGCGTGGTGCCATGATTCATAATCGATAAGAGTGTATCACGTGATAAAGCATTTACAGACATTTCATCAGACTCAATAATCAATTGTGAATCGTCACTGGCAACAACTGATTTTAAAACCGAAACGCCTGATGAGGTCATCATCAATTCTTTTTGAACATCAGCATCAGTTGTCAACATTTTCAAAAAATCCCAGGCTAAATCTTTATGGTGACTATGCGACGACATCGCAAAGAGCGACGTTTTAACCGGGGTCTGGTAGTCGGTATTATTGTGAGGCAATTCAATACAGGTCCAGTTAAATGTCGAATATTTCGCAACGCGGTAAGGATAAGGCAAATAAGTACGATATTCAGCCAGCGTCATTGGCACAAAGGCAACATTGCCAGAGTCAAAATCATCTTTAGTCACGACACTTTGTCCCTGTAGTTTATAAAGATTTAAAACAAATGACATTGCCTTTCTGGTTTCACTCGTATTGAAGTAACATTCTGTGCCATTATCATTAAACAGACGAATACCGTCTGCCTGAGCGCTATAATGCCAGGTATACCCTGTCG
>JAGBPZ010000132.1 GCA_017633115.1 Erysipelotrichaceae bacterium
AGTTGCGGTTTGACAATTATCATTAACCATATCAACAGAATTCATTCCGGATAACACAACAGTGACTTCTTTTTGATTATATAGCCAGGACAGCGCCCATTTAGCAGCAGAATAATGACGTGGACTCTTCTCTACAATACGACGAGCTTTTGGTGGTAACATATTGACAAGTTTTCCGCCACGTAAAGGTTCCATGATAATAACTGGAATCCCTTTATCATAGGCAGCTTTAAGTCCAATAACACCTGCCTGAGTCACTTCATCGAGATAGTTATATTGTATCTGGCAGAAATCCCAGTCATAATCATTGAGTACCTTTAAGAAGTTGTCACTATTGCCATGATAGGAAAAACCAATATTGTGAATAATACCTTGTTCCTTTTTCTCTTGTATCCATTTTTCAATCCCAAGTTCTTTCAACTTTTCCCATTGAGCAATATCGGTAACGTGATGCATGAGATAGTAATCTATGTAATCTGTCTGCAGACGTTCTAATTCTTCCTCAAGATAACGATCTAATTGTTCATAGCGTCTAATCATATATTGCGGTAATTTTGTCGCGATATAAATTTTATCACGCAATTGATTTCGCTTAACGATGTCTCCTAAGACTCTTTCACTATCGCCATAAACATAAGCTGTGTCAAAATAATTGACTCCTTGATTATAAGCAGTTAATAATTCTCTTTCAGCTTTTTCAATATCAGTATGATTGCCTTTTTTGGTGAAACGCATGCAACCATAACCAAGTACAGAAAGCTTATTCCCATATTTATCTTCTCTATATTGCATAACTTTTCCTTTCCTGAACATAATCATTTTTAATTAATGTGATTATTCGATCATCTTGAATTCGCTATTTTAATTATACCATAGTCAAATATAAAAATGAGTTTATTGACTTATTTATCTGTAACTGATTTATCTGTAACTGATTTAACTATAAACACTCTTATCAGAGCAAAATAAAATCCACCAAAATGGTGGACTTTATTAACTATTCTTCTTCGTCATGTTGGATATTTAATCCACGGATGATTTCTTCAATATGATTACCATATTCGAATGATTCATCTCTCATAAACAACAATTCTGGACACTTTCTGATTGTTAGTCTTTTGGCGAGTTGAGAACGAATATATCCTTTGCTTCGTTCAAGTGCTTCTAAACCTCTTTTTGGATGTTCATGGAAGACAACATAAACTTTGGCATAAGAATAATCATTACTGCAAGAGACTTCTGTAATCGTACAATCTTTGACTTGTGGATCTTTGACCTGATTACGGAAGATCATTGAAAGTTCTCTTTGAATCGTTGCATTTAAACGTTCAGTTTTAACTTTTGCCATAAAATGACCTCTTTCACTAACTATTTGCGTTCAACTTCCTGCATGATGTAACCTTCAATAATATCGCCTTCTTTGATATCATTGTAGTTTTCAATAGTCATACCGCATTCGAAGCCCTGTTTAACTTCTTTGACATCATCTTTGAAACGTCTTAAAGAGCCTAGCTGACCTTCATAAATAACGATACTATCGCGAATCAAGCGAATTGAACAATCTCTTCTGATATAACCATCAGTTACAAATGAACCGGCAATGTTACCAATTTTAGAAGCTTTGATAACCTGTCTGATTTCTGCCTGACCAGTAACAACTTCTTCGAATTCAGGAGCAAGCATACCCTTCATGGCTGCTTCAATTTCTTCAACCATCTTGTAGATGACATTATGCAATCTGATTTCAACTTTTTCTTCAGCTGCTTTACGTCTGACGTTAGCATCTGGACGGACATTAAAACCATAGATGATTGCCTTTGATGCACTTGCTAACAGGATATCTGATTCTGAGATAGCACCAACTGTTGAACGAATGACGTTAACTCTTGCGCCTTCAACATCAATCTTTTCTAATGCACCTTTAACTGCTTCAGAAGTACCATTAACGTCAGCTTTAACGATAACATTTAAGTTAGCAACTTCGCCTTCTTTTAACTGTGCAAATAAGTCATCTAATGTCATAGCTGCAGACTGAGTACGTTCTTGTTCTTGTTTTTCTTTAGCACGTACTTCACCAATATGTCTGGCAGTTTTTTCATTTTCAAAGACCATAAATTTATCACCAGCAGTTGGCACTTCGTTAAGACCTGCAATTTCAACTGGAGTTGCTGGAGTAGCTTTTTTGATTTCTCTTCCGGTGTCATCTAACATCTGTCTGACGCGACCAAAAGCAGTACCGACAACGATTGGATCACCACTATAAAGAGTACCGTTTTCAACTAATAATGTTGCAACAGAACCTCTACCTTTATCCAGTCTTGCTTCAACAACTGTTCCATAAGCCATACGTTTTGGATTAGCTTTAAGATCTGCTAATTCAGCAACGAGTGTGATTGCTTCAAGTAATTCATCAACACCTTCACCATTTCTTGCAGAGATATTGACATAAACAGTATCGCCGCCCCATTCTTCTGGTAACAAGTCAAGTTCAGCAACTTCAGCTTTAATGCGTTCTGGGTCAGCACCAGCTTTATCAATCTTATTGATTGCAATAATAATTGGAACACCTGCTGCTTTAGCATGGTCAACTGCTTCTCTTGTCTGTGGCATAACACCATCGTCAGCAGCAACCACGATAATAACAATGTCAGTAATCTGAGCTCCACGAGCTCTCATAGCTGTAAATGCCGCATGACCAGGTGTGTCTAAGAAGGTAATCTTTTTACCTTTTACACGTACCTGATAAGCACCGATATGCTGTGTAATACCACCAAATTCACCGTCTACAACACGAGACTTTCTGATTCTATCCAATAAAGTTGTTTTACCATGGTCTACGTGGCCCATAATTGTAACAACTGGAGGACGGCTGACTAAATCTGCTTCATCATCTTCAATGATTAAATCTTCGAAATTGACTTCACTGACTTCAACTTTTTTCTTCGCTTCATAGCCATATTCCATACAAATTAATTCGACTTCATCATCTTTTAAATTTGTATTGATCGTAATCATCATTCCCAAGTTAAAGAAGATTTTAACGATATTTGCAGGTGTCTGATCAATCTTTTCAGCCAATTCTGCAACTGTGATACCATCACTGTATTCAACGATACCATCATTGAGTTTCTTCTTCTCTTCATTTCTTTGTGGGAAATTAGATACAGAACGTCTATTTCTATTATTGCGATTATTGTTGTTGTTACGTCTTTGCTTATTTTTGTTTTTATTAACTTTCTTTGCCATAAGCTATCCTCCTAACTTTTTCAATAATGATTTCGCAAATCCCTCGTCTGTGACTGCTATAGCTACACGATTGGACTTGCCAATTGCATATGATAAGTTATCTGAATCTGAATAGATTCGATAATCAATTTGATAAAAAGCACATTTATCTGTTAAACGTTTCTTGGTATTATCACTGGCATCTTCTGCAATCAGGACAAGCTTTGCCGTTTTGTTCTGAATAGATTTGATGACGAATTCACCTGTCACGATCTTTCTTGCACGATTAGCCAGACCAAGTAATTGATCAACTTCTCGATTTTGCATACTCTTCCAGCTCCTCGTATATAGATTCAGGGATTTCAATATCAAGTGCACGTTTAAAAATGTTTTTCTTTTTGGCGATGGCGACGGCTTCAACAGATGGTTTAATATACGCACCACGTCCATTTTTCTTGCCTGTCGTATCAACAAAAACTTCGCCTTCTTTATTCTTGACGACACGAATCAATTCTTTTTTAGGTAATTGCTCCCCAGTAGCAATACAACGTCTCATTGGAATTTTTCTCATGAACGTCACCTCACTTACATATTAATCGTCGTAATATTCATCATACTGATCATAATCGATGTCTTCATCATACTTAGAATCATAGTCATCTTCATAGTAGTCTTCATCGTCATAATCATCATCATAGTATTCATCATCTTCGTCTTCTGCAGAAACAACTTTGATATATTCATCGTCGTCTTCTTCTCTGCCGATCACGATATTTTCGATATTAATTGAAGGTTTATCTTCTTCAACTTCTTCTTTTTCCTCTTCTACGATTTCTTCTAAAGGCTGTTCTTCAAATGTTTCATCTTCATCATCATCGAACGATTCATCCTCATAGTCATCATCTTCATCATCGTATACAGGTTCATCATCAATGTAGATGTCGTCTTCTTCAGTTGTTTCAACAACAGTATCTTCTGTAGTTGTTGTTTCTTCGATTTCTTCAACAACATCTTCTACGACTTCGTCTTCTTCAACCAGTTCGTCTTTACTTTCAGCAAGCATTAAACGATACAGTTCTTCATCAAATGTTGGATCAACACTTAAATCAATACCTAATTCATCAACTTCTGAGCTTGACTTGATATCAATCTTCCAACCAGTCAAACGAGCTGCTAAGCGAGCATTCTGACCACGTTTACCAATTGCCAGAGATAACTGATTATCAGGAACAACAACTAAAGCACTCTTTTCATCAAGGTCTAGTTTAGTCTGAATAACTTTTGCTGGTGATAAAGCATTTGTAATATAGATGCGTGGATCTTCATTCCACTCAATAATATCGATCATTTCATGATTAAGTTCAGCAACAATATTACGAACACGAATACCCTTTTGACCTACACAAGCACCTACTGGATCGATATCAGCATCAGTTGTATAAACGGCGATCTTTGAACGTTCACCAGGTTCACGAGATACTGACTTGACGACTACTTTGCCTTCATAGATTTCAGGAACTTCCTGTTCAAATAAGCGATAAACTAATCCCTTATCAGCACGAGAAACACCGATATGAGTACCTTTAGATGTCTTTTCAACATCTGTGACATAAACCTTGATGTTTTGGCCTTCAACGAGAGTTTCACCTGGAATCTGAAGTTTCTTAGGTAATAAAGCTCCAGTACGACCGATATTGATAATTGCGAATTTTTCTTCAACACGGTCTACAACACCAGTAATAATTTCTTCTTTAGAACCAATGAATTCTTTATAAAGATTTTCTTTTTCGATTTCTCTGATTTTCTGTCTTAATAACTGTTTAGTCTGAATAGCAGCAAGACGGCCAAAGACTTCTGGAGAAACTTCATTGATCACTTCATCACCTAATTCGTATTTAGGATCAATTTCTTTTGCTTCTTCAATAGAATATTCTTTATCTTCGTCATTAACATCATCAACAACGATTCTCTTTTCGAAAATTCTAATTTTACCGGTAGTATCATCAATTGTGCATTCAACATTAGAATCACTGCTCATATAAAGCTTTTTGTAAGATTTTTCTAAAGCTTCTTTTAATGCATCGATTATTTCCTGCTTTTTAATGCCACGTTCTTTTTCTAATTTTTCTAATGCATCAATAAATGTTACTTCTTCAGTTTTATATCTAGCCATAATTTGTATTCCTCCTAAAACTTGACAGCTAGTCTAATAAATTTAACGTTACTGTATGGAATGACCATCGTTTTCTTGACAGCCTTTAACATATATTGCAGAGTAATATCTTCACCTTCAATGGCAGTAATCGTACCTTCTACCTGATTCATGCCATTCTTAGGATTTTTAAAATCTATATGAACAAAAGAACCAATGTTCTGTTGAACTTTTTCAAATGTTTTCAGTTCTCTTTCAATACCTGGAGATGACACTTCTAAATAGTATTCATTGCTGATGACATCAATTTCATCAAGTTTTTCACTAATTAATTCACTGACAGCAACACAAGTATCCATATCCAGATAATCATTATTTTTGTCAATGTAAATGCGCAAATACCATTCATTACGTTCATTGACATATTCAATGTCTTCCAGAGTACAATTTTGACTTTCAATTAATGGAATAATTGCGGTTTTAATTTTTTCGATCATAAATCCTCCGGTATTTTATAATTCTATAAGTCAATACGAGATGTGTTGAGACAATAAATAACGAGAGGGTTCCCCCTCTCGTGTAACTATCTATTCAACACGTCCACAATATATCATATATTTGTAAACAAGTCAAATTTTATTGTAAATATCAACTAATTTAGTAAATCATCAAATAAATCGAAGAAGCTCAACTGGTCTCTTTCAGACAGATGTTCCATAACGCCAAGCTGGGCCATTTTTTCAATATGGGTATTAGATAATTTTGTACGTTTGCTTACATCTTCTACCGAGGTAAACTGATGATCTTTTCTTGCAATCACAACAGATTCACCTGCTGCTGTACCTAGACCATCAATCGAACAGAATGATGGAATAATACCTTTATCATCATTAGGATCAAGAATGAAGTTGGTGACTTCACTTAGTTCCAAACTGATGTTACTGAAATGATAACCACGTTCAAACATTTCCAAAGCAATCTCAAAGACCGTAATTAAATCTTCGTCTTTCTTGACTGCTTGCTTATTTGCGCGCAGCTTCAATAATTCAAGGTATCTGTTTAAAACAGCTTCTTTACCTGAAAGTAAAGTATTAATTTCATAGGAATCACAACGGGTTGAGAAGTAGACAGCATAATATTCTCTTGGGTAATAAAGTTTCCACCATGCCACACGGATTGCACTTAATACATAAGCAGCCGCATGGGCTTTAGGGAACATGTATTTAATCTTAAAGCAAGAATCTATATACCATTGTGGAACCTGATGCTGTTTCATGATTTCAACATATCCACGTTCTGGGAAGACTCGTTTTGACTGACCTTTACGAACACACTCCATGATGTCAAAAGCGTCTTTATTCTCCAATCCTTTATCAATCAGATAGACCATAATATCATCTCGACATCCGATGACTTCTTTTAATGTACATGTACCCGTTTTGATCAATGTTTCAGCATTACCCAAATAAACATCCGTACCATGTGACAGTCCTGAGATGATAACCAAATCAGCATAATTAGTTGGCTTGGTTGCATCAAGCATACCACGGACAAATGGAGTACCAAATTCAGGCAAACCTAAGGCTCCATTGTTACAATTAATAAAACTTAAATCGATTCCCATAGCCTTTGTGCTGGTGAATAAACTCATAACTGCTTTATCATTTGTTGGAATTGTATGAGGATCAACACCAGTCAAATCCTGCAACATTCTTATGACTGTAGGGTCAACATGACCAAGAATATCGAATTTCAAGACATTATCATGAATTTTATGGAAATCAAAGTGTGTTGTATACCATGTTGCTTCAACATCATCTGCCGGATATTGATATGGTGTAAAATCATAGACAGTCATATGATCCGGTATGACAATAATACCGCCTGGATGTTGACCAGTTGTACGTTTGACACCAGTACATCCCATAGCTAGTCTTGTCAATTCGGCTTTGGAGATTGTATTGTCAATACCTAAACGTTCGGCATAACCTTTTGCATAACCAAAGGCAGTCTTATCAGCGACGGTTGAAATAGTACCAGCTCTAAAGACATGGTCAACACCAAATATCTTTTTCGTAAAATCATGTGCTTTTGCCTGATAGGCACCTGAGAAGTTTAAGTCAATATCAGGTACCTTATCGGCATTAAATCCGAGGAATGTTTCAAACGGTATATTCTGTCCATCACCTTTCATTGGTTTACCACAAACAGGACATAATTTGTCAGGAAGGTCATATCCACTGGCAATTTCTGGATCATCAAAGAATTCACTGTGTTGACAATGTGGACAATAGTAATGTGGCTTTAATGGATTGACTTCTGAAATCCCCGACATCGTAGCTACAAATGATGAACCTACTGAACCACGGGAACCTACTAGATAGCCATCGTCGTTTGACTGTTTAACTAACAGAGAAGCAATATAATAAATAACGGCATAACCATGTTTAATAATATTTGACAACTCATGATCAAGACGTTGAGCAACATATTCAGGTAATGGATCACCATATTGCTTATGAGCATTTCCATAACAAATATCAGTCAATAATTTATCAACATTATCAATTTTTGGTGGATAAAGCCCTTTTTTTATGACGCCGATATCATCCGTCATATCCGCAATTTTATTGGTATTGGTGACGACGTAATCAAATAATTCATCATGATCGATATATGGGAAACTTTCCATCATTTCCTGCGTCGTTCTTAAATAAACATCAGGTGTTGAAGCACGCGGATCACGACGATTCAATAATGGATGAGGACGACCATTGATCGTCAATTTTTCGTTTGTAATAAAGACATTACGGTAGACTTTATCATGCTTTTCTAAATAATGGACTTCTCCAGTTGCAACAATTAGTTTCTTGGCTTTCTTAGCAACTTTAATAATACGTTGATATAAATGCTGGATATCATCAAGAGAATCATAACGATTACGATCAACTAAATATTGAGCCTGATCTAAAGGATGGATTTCAATATAGTCATAGAATGACATCTCATCAAATAATTCTTCTTCAGTCTTGGTTGCCGCTAAATCAAAGACTTTTGAATTCAAACCGCCACAGCCAATCAATAAATTATCACGATGCTCTTTTAAATAACTACGAGGGATACGAGCACCAAGATAAAGATAAGTCGTATTAGCTAACGAGACAATTTTAAAGACTTCTTTCAAGCCTTCAGCATTTTTCGCAAAAATAGTGACTGGGAAGCCATGCGCATGCTTGTGTGCATCTGAAAGATGCATCTGTGGAATCTGATCAATATTATCGACACCTTTTTTCAACATCTGAATAAGCATCGCGTTAAATGCCTGTGACAAAACTTCAGCATCATAATCTGCTCTATGAGCTTCTTCTGAATCATAAGGAATCTTATAATGTGAACAGACTGCTCCTAGTCTATAAGATCTCTGTAGTGGAATCAAATAACGTGCAAGTGGTAATGAGTCAATCCAAGTATTTTTGATTGGTTCTTGTCCCATACGTTTAAGTGCCTGGTTCAACATTCCAATATCAAATACAGCATTATGTGCTACTAGAATATCATCACCAAAGAAATCTAAGATTTTTGGCATGAATTCTTCGATTGTAGGCGCATTTCTTATATCTTCATTGGTAATATTCGTCATTTGAGAAATGGCGGGACTGATTGGTTTTGGCGAATGAATGAAGGTCTGCAGTCGCCCAACTTCAATACCATTTTGAATCTTAATAGCTCCAAATTCAGTAATGTAATCATCAAGACATGATAAACCTGTTGTTTCTAAGTCGAATGAAATGAAAGTCATGTCAGCAAGTGGACAAGACTTAAGGTTGTGTACGACTGGGAATTCAGTATCTACCATATCAAGTTGTACTCCATACAACATCTTAATTCCTGCTTTTTTAGCAGCTGATTCAGCATCTGGAAAAGCATGAACGTTACCCGTATCAGTAATCGCAATCGCTTTATGACCCCATTTAGCTGCCTGTGCAACAAAATCACCAATCGCATTTGTACCATCTAAAGTTGACATGGTTGAATGAACATTTAATTCAACACGCTTAGCTTCTGCCTTATCCTCATGTTTTTCTAATGGTGGAATGATTTCAACTTTACGACAGTTAATAACAGTTTCACTTTCATAACGGTCATTTTCTAGTCGTCCAGAAACACGTACCCATTTCTTACCACCTTTAAGACGTTCAAGTTCTTCTCTAGTCACACGTCCATATTCGCGACGTTTACAAATAATACTGTCTTCAAAATCTGTAACATAGAATGACTGGATAAGTTTTTTATCACGTTTTTCAATTGTTTCTTCAAAGAAGCAATACCCTTCAATCACTACATCACCCATATCAGGTTCGATGTCTTTGATTTTCGTTTTAAAATAATCGTGTTTATAGCTATATCGCTTTTCTTGATTTTCTGACTGTCGTCTTGATTCATGAAGCTGTTCAATGACCTCTTTTTCAACATAAACTGGTTTTAAGACATCATCGATTGCATCAAGTGTTTCCATGTATTGTTTATTGTCTTCATCAATTTTAACTAGACACTCAACATCAATACCAAATTCATCAAAATAAGATTCTATATCTTCAAGCAATGCCGCCATATGCATTTCCTGAAGCTCATTGATGACATTGAAGATAATTTTTCCATCTTCATAAGACATACAGGATTCATCAAGATTAGAAAATCCTGGGTTCGCTGCTTTAAGCGATGCAAATATATGAGTAGCATAGTCATTGATTGTCTCTTGATCAATACTTTCAAAATCAAAAACTAATGTCAATGGATAAGCAAACAGATATGACTGTTCACGCAATCTATTAGCTGCCTTGTAATTTAGGGCATATGTTGAATGAATTGTAATTGTAAATTCATTATCAAGATTGACACTGACATGGGCGATTTGGGCATCTGCATATTCGTCACGGGCAGTGATTTCTAAAGCATCAAGTAGTATATCAAACTTATTCATTCGCTTCCCTCCCTCTGGGAATAAAAAGGAACTCTATCAAGTTCCTTCTATCCTAATAATCTTATGATATCCTGATAAGTCACAAAGAGCATCAAGGCTAATACTAATGTCAGTCCGATAAACTGAATAAAAGCTTTTGTATTGACCGGTATTTCTCGATGCATAATACCTTCCGCTATCGCAAATAAGGCTTGAGCTCCATCAAGACCAGGAATTGGCATCAAATTAAAGACACCTATATTAACTGATAATAATGCCATTAAATAAAACAGTTCACTAAATTGACCAGATTGAGTCACATTAGCTGTAATTGAATAAATGCCAACAGGTCCTGATAATTCATGAACCGTTGAAGCAAAACGAGTTACAAGTGAAGCCAGAGCACTGCAGATCAAAAGCGCCATTTGGCCAAAAGTTGTCATTGTATATTTGAAACTATCAATAAATCCCAGTGTCTTAGATGCTTGAGTCACACCTAATAAATAGCGATGAGTATCACTGTTTAATTCTGCCGTTACAGGTATGACAAGCTCTTGTCCATTACGTATGACAGTGATATTAAATGTCTGCATTGGATCATTGCCTTTTGCAGTTAAAGCAGTTGTCAAATCATTAAAGTCTTTAATTTCAGTCACTTCAGAAGTTGTAATGTTTTCAACTTTAGTAATCGTATCACCAACTTGAATAGATGCTTTTTCAGCAACACTGCCTTTTGAAATAGCGCCGATCTTTGCATCATCTGCAGGTACCAGCCCGACCGTCATGCTTAGACACATCAAAATAATGACGGCTAATAGGAAATTGTTGAAAACACCAGCTAAGAAGATAATGAGTTTCTGATATGTCTTCTTTCCCTTGAGACTACGCTCAACAGGAATATCTTTAAAATCTTCATTCTCTTCTTGATCTGCTTCCCCTGCCATCGTAACAAAACCACCGATAGGTATGGCACGAATCTGAAATTCAGTTTCCTTCCCTTTCTTTGCAAATATTTTAGGTCCCATGCCGATGCTAAAAGCACCACAATAGACACCAAAAAATTTGGCAGCAATGAAATGACCGAATTCATGCACTGTGACGATAGTTGTCAAAATCAATAGAAAAACGAGAATATTAATAATCATTTGCATATAAAATTACACTTCCTTATAGACAAAATCGCGTGCCCATTGATCAATCTCTAATAACTGATCAAGTGTAGGATCATCTACAACTTCATGAGCATTCATTGCCTTTTCGACTAGATCATAGATATCGAGGAAGCCAATTTGACCTTTTCTGAAAAGTTCATTAGCGGCTTCATTAGCACCATTTAAGACGCAAGGCAGACTACCTCCTCTGCGACCCGCACGATAAGCAAGATTAATCGCTGGGAAACGTTTGGCATCCGGCTCTCTAAAATGAAGTGCCTGAATATCTTTGAATGAAAGGCGCACGCCTCCTGTTAAATCAATACGTTCTGGATAAGTCAACGCATATTGAATTGGCAGGCGCATATCAGGGCTTCCGAGTTGGGCAATGACTGCTGTATCAACGAATTCTACCATTGAGTGAATCACGCTTTCAGGATGAATAACGACTTCGATATCATCATAATCGACATCAAAAAGCCATTTAGCTTCCATAACTTCCAAACCTTTATTAAATAAAGTAGCTGAATCGATTGTGATTTTTGCCCCCATATTCCAGTTTGGATGCTTGAGTGCCTGCTTAGCGGTGGCATATTTTAATTCTTCATAAGGTGTATCTCTAAAGCTGCCACCAGAGCATGTCAACAATATTTTTGCAACATCTTTATGACGTTCACCATGTAGACATTGGAAAATAGCCGAATGTTCGCTATCTACAGGTAACAATTGAACACCATACTCTTTGACTAATGGCATGATAATATGACCGGCAACAACTAATGTTTCTTTATTAGCAAGTCCGATATCCTTATGTGCTTTGATGGCTTCAATTGTAGGTAAAAGACCAGCAAAACCAACGATACCATTAAGCACGATGTCTGTTTCTTCTAAAACAGCAATTTTCAATAATCCTTCCTGACCACAATAAATATGTCGTTCAGGATATTTTTGACGTAACATTTCTTGATCGGATGCTTCAATCACACATACATGTTGAATTGGCAATTCATCAAGAATGTTGATTAAAGCTGTCATATTATGACCTGCAGAGACGGCAACAATTTCAAATTGATCCTGGTGATGTTTAACGACATCTACAGTTTGTGTCCCAATCGAACCAGTGACACCTAATACTGTCAATTTTTTCATTTTAAGACCTCTACATAAAAATCTTCATTAATAAACCAAAGACCATGGCATTGAAAATAATTGAATCAAAACGGTCAAGGACGCCACCATGACCTGGGAATATCTGTGAATAGTCCTTAATATCAAAAGCACGCTTAAAGCTGCTAAAAGTTAAATCGCCAATTTGACCTGTCGTTGATAATACAAATGCGGATACAACCGTACCAATAGTTGATAATTCAATTGGCAGATAACCTGTTAAAAGAATAGCACCAAGACCTCCAACGATAATACCACCAATTGATCCTTCAATTGTTTTCTTTGGTGATAAACGTTCAATTAATTTATGACGACCAAATTTCACACCTACAAAATAAGCACCTGTGTCAGCGAGTAAAGTTGCAGCTGCTAAAAAGATGACATAGTTGAGTCCATACTGTAAACGTAAAACATAAATCATATGGATACCCAAGCTGACTAAGACAGAAGATGTAAAATAGTAAGCCATACGCTGCATTCTCATTGTTTCATCAAATAAAGCAGCTGTAAGCAAAACGATAAGCAATCCGATTATTATGGCATTATTGCCACTTAACTCTTTTCCATAAAAAACCTGAGCAACGATGTATATGGCTAAAACAGGATAAAGATAAGGAAGAGGTTTTGGATTATGGGTAATATGAAGCAGTTCATAAGCTGCACCGATACTTATGAATGCAATGACAATTTTAAATGGTAGAGCACCATAAACGACACATGGAAGAATCACGACGGCTAAGATAATACCGGTTATAATACGTTGTTTCATTTAATGACACCTCCAAAACGTCTTTGTCTTTGTTGATAAATATAAATGCATTTATGTAATTCTTTTTCATCAAAATCAGGCCAATACATATCCTCAAAAATGAATTCAGAATAACTTAACTGCCATAATAAGAAATTAGATAAACGGTATTCACCGCTACTTCTAACCATTAAATCGATTTCTGGTAAACCAGCTGTCATCAACTTTGAAGCAAAATAATCTTCATCGATTTGATCGACATCAACTTTGCCTTCTTTGACGTCGACAGCCACCTTTTTGGCAGCTTCTACGATTTCATCACGTCCGCCATAAATAAAGGCAAAGACAAGTTTAATACCAGTATTATGAGCGGTCTGACGCATACCTTCTCTAATTAGATCCTGAGTTTCCTTTGGTGCTCGATCTAGATGACCAATAGCCATAATCTGAACATTATTTTCAATAAGCTCTTTAAGATAAGCATCAAAGAATTCTTTTGGCAATTTAAAAATATAGTCTACCTCACTTGCATCACGTTTGAAGTTTTCTGTTGAGAAAGCATAAACAGTCATTGCTTTGACACCTAAAGCATTTGCTTCTAATGCTAGAGTACGAATTGTCTTTGTTCCTTCATGATGACCAAATGTGCGAGGCATCATTCTTTTTTTAGCCCAACGGCCATTACCATCCATGATAAAAGCAATATGGGCGGGAATTCTATTTAAATCTAATGGATATTCTTTAAATTGTTTAGCCATTATGTTCACCTTCCTAATCTAGAAAAGAATTATATCATAAAAAGTACATATTGAAAATGACGATATGATGAACTCATCTGAACTTTTTTTGACTTCATTTTTAGCAAAAAGTGTATTTTGTGTTTCCTAAAACATTTAGATATTATACAAATTATATTTATGAAAAAAGAGTAGGCCATCTTGTCTAACCTACTCTTCGATATTTATTTTTCGTGTACTAATTTGCCACTCTTGTGATCAATTGTGATTTCAATTATATGAATACGATTCAATGAGTGCTCGGCATCAGGACGTGCCTGAGCTTTGTTTGGAAAATATTTTAACCCAATATTTGTCAGCTGATCGAGTTTTAAAGTTTCGTCTTCAACAATTTTAGCTTTACCAAACAAAATAACGCTGCGTACCCACCAAGCCCAGTCACCTTCAACTTTATAACCTTCATCCATAATATTGATACATACTTTATCGTTATTTAAGATAGCATCCATTTTATGCCCAGTTAATGCACAGTGAAAATATATCTTTCCGTTTTCATATACATAATTGAGTGGCATACAATATGGATAACCATCATCTCCATGAACAGCCATAACCATACGTTTACCTTGAGTAATTACGGTTTCTATTTCTTCATCAGTTAATGCTTGTTTGAAACGTCTCATTTCTCTAAATGCCATAAATTTTCCTCCTATAGCCATTTTTTAATTTTACAATAGATAAGACTACCTATAATGATCAATACACTGACAATAATTACAACGGGATAACCATAAGGTGATTCAAGTTCTGGCATGTATTTAAAATTCATGCCATACCATCCAGCAATCAGGGTCAAAGGCATAAAAATCGTGGTGACAATTGTCAGAATACTCATGATATGATTCTGTTTGACATCAAGCTGAGATTGATAAAGCTCTCTAATTTGAACCGTATATTCACGTACCGCTGCAGCTGAGTCATATAAACGATTGACTTTATTACTGTACATATGAAAAAAACGCAAATTCTCTTCTGCAAAAATCTCGATTTCATTTTCTTCAAGTTCTTCACACATATCAATCAACTGTTCATAATGATCTCTTAAATCACGCATATCACTGCGTATCTCATTAACACGTTTTAAATTAATGACGTGATTGTCTAAGAGTTTCTTTTCGATATCTTCTAATTCACGCTCATAACTCATCAATAAGTTATAGTCATCCGCAATTACAGCGACGAGGAAATCATAGAAAAATCGTTCTAAACTTGGTAAATGCCATTTCTTGTTATGTCGTAATCCTTTCGCATACTGAAGCGCTTTTCCAGTATCATCAACAAACACAATTCCACGATGATCCATAACAAAAGCAAAACGATTATCCGGACCGGTGATATTCTCACGGTTAGGAATAGAAAAAGTGCCAGTAATCGCGTCATAGTTTGACTCTGCCTTAGTATGATGAATTTTTGTAGGATCCCAATCAAATTCTAAGGAATAATGAAATAATTCCCCATATTGTTGCCATTCTTCAAAACTCATAATAATGACAAACTGCAAGTCATCCTTTAAACACTGTTCAAATGTGCCTTTCTTTAAGTAATCTCTGATTTGATATTGGTTCATGGTATCACCCTTCTCTAATGTCTATTATACACAAATATGTAAATCTGAGATAGAAAAAAGACACTTGCTGGTTTCAAGTGTCTTGTCTCCATTTAGTTATTGACAGGATGATGTGCCGCATATGAATTGATATCTAAAGTCTTAAAGACATATCCCTTTTTCTTATAATACTTAATGATTTTTGGCAATGCTTTGACTGTATGTGTTTTTGGTTTAGAGTCATGCATCAATAAGACAATCGTATTTTTTGATTTACCCTTTTTAGCATTTTTAACTATCCTTGAAGTTTTAGGATTGACAGAAGCTGCATCACCACTAGAAACATTCCAGTCAAAATATTGGTAACCTTTTTTGCGAACATCTTTGGTTAATTTTTTCATGATTCCTTTCTTATAATGGCGCGAAACAGTATTGCTGCTGCCACCTGGAAAGCGAATGATATCAGTTTTTTGTCCAGTCTGTTTTACTATAAGATTTTGAATTTTGTTTAAATCTTTATAATAAGATTTTTTGCTTTTATAGATTTTGTAGTTATGAGTATATGTGTGAGCACCAATCTTATGTCCGGCATTAAAAGCTTCACCGATGTATTTTGTATACTTGCCCCCGTTACCAGTTACAAAAAATGTAGCTTTAACTTTATATTGATCCAAAATCTTGAGCACTTTAGGTGTGTTTTTAGATGGTCCATCATCAAAAGTCAAATAAATCACTTTTTCTTTCTTGGCACCTACATTACTTATTCCCATTCCAAGACACAAGAAACAAACCATGATTGAAAACAATACTTTTTTCATAAATCTTTTGATTCCTCCCGCGAACATTATATCACTATTACTTGTATATGAGGTTTATAAGAAGAAATCTTTAATAGAATTTAAGATTTGTGTTTTAAATAGGAAAAAACCCGATTTGAGCTTCAAATCGGGCATAGTAGGCATTAAGCATTTTCGTACATCTGTTTGTAGTTATATAATGCACCAATTAAATTAGAATCGTTTTTGAACTTACAAACAACAATTTGTGGTTTATGCATTTGGAAAGTATTGTTGTAAATAATGTCGATATATTTACGGATGCCTTCAACAAAGCTTGGCTGTGCAGAGACACCACCACCAATACAAATGACATCAGGATCAACAATACACTGCAGATTATAACACTGACAGGCAATATTGAAGAACCAGTCATTCATTAAGGCTACAATTTCTTCACGTCCATTAAGATAATAATTAAACAATTGTTCACCATTGATATCTTCGCCAATCAATTTTTTAGCTTTGGCAAGAATACCGATTGTCGAATAATAGAAACCAAACTGACTAATCTTCATATTAGCGAAATCTGGGTGTGTGATCTGGAAACTCGCTTCACCTGCCATCAAATTGCCTCCGTGGATGACATGTTTATTAATGACGTTGCCGCCAGCAATACCTGTACCAAATGCCAGAATCGAACTGTTTTGATAATCCTTGGCTGCGCCAATCCAAGCTTCAGCTAAAGCAGCACATTTACCATCATTTTCAACTGCAACATTAATGCCATCACAACGTTTGGACATTTCTTTACCAATTTCCATGCCATGCAAACACTTAACTGCACCACCAGTAATTTGTTTTCCAGCTTCAACATCAACTAAACCAGGAATACTAAAGGCAATCCCTTTGATTCCTTTATTTTTATATGCTTGATAGACATCTACCATTGATTGTAAAAAGCCTTCTGCATCATCAATAGTTGTAGGTATTTTATCTTTTTCTAATACTTCGCCATGATCATTCAATAAGCCATATTTTATAAATGTTCCACCAACATCAAATACTAAATACATACTCATCCTCCTTCGTTTTCATTACAATTCTATTATAATCTTTAAGCATTTCTTGCTTCAAGAAAATGGTATAAAAAAAGAAAAGCAGAACATTAGTTCACACTTTTCTGATTAGGAATCAATTTGTTGGAATGACTGAAATTGAGGTTTTGTAGTGATGAATCTGATGGCGTAGTAGAAGATCATATAAGAAGCAATAACATTCAATATATCAGCTGTAACCTGAGTCAAGACAACCCCATTCATACCAAACAATGCATTAAAGATGAATAATATAGGAATATTCAAACATAACTGTCTGATCACTGCCAACAATAATGAATATGGACCTTCATCAACTGATTGAAAGAAATGGACCATATGGAAACTTAAAAACATAAACGGTGTTGCGAAACAGCGACGACGAAGATAAAGAGTTCCATAGTCAATGGTTGTTGCATCATTGATAAATATATTAATGATATAAGGTGCTAAAACATAGTAAAGAACAACACTTATAATTGAGACAATAAGTCCATATGTTCTTGCCGTCTTAAAGAAATCAAGCATACGCTTTTTATTTCCCTGTGCGTAGTTATAAGCCACCAGTGGTACCATCCCCAGACAGATTCCAATACCAATATTAAGTGGTAAACGTTCAACCTTTAAAACTATACCAATGGCTGCAAGTTCATAATCACCATGCATAGCTGATAGTTTATTAATGACAATATTAGTTAAATCAAACAAGAACAAACTTAATGCTGCAGGAATACCAACCAAGAACAATGATTTGACCGAATCCCGCCTGATACTTTCAAATCGTCTAGGAATCATCAGGATATCACTGTCTGATTTAATGTAAACATTGAAGAAATAAATACAAACAATAAAGTTTGACAACATTGTTGCAATCGCAGCACCCATGACCTGAAAACCATCCGGAAGGATTACGAACATAAAAAGCGGATCTAAGAAGACATTTAACAGTCCACCCATCGATAAACCAAAGCCTGCTTCATGGGAATAACCAATGTTACGTACCATAAAACTCATTGTGTTGGCAAGTACCGTCGGAATTCCACCTATGACTACTACAAACATTAAATATTGACGGGCATAATTAAGAGTATCATCACTTGCGCCAAGAAATCTAAGCATTGGTGTCATAAAGACAAAGCAGAACAGTGAGAAGACGCCAGCACAAATAATAGACATTATAAATGAATAATTTGAAACCTTTTTGGCTTCTTCTTCATCATGAATTCCCATTAATCTAACAGCCAATGACCCGCCACCAACACCAAACAGATTAGCTAAAGCGGAAAGCATGAGATAAACAGTTGACACAAGTGAGAGTGCTGCAACCATATAGTGGTTGTTTGTTCGTCCGATATACCAGGTATCAGCTATATTGTAGATGAGAATTATTAATTGCGAAATAATCGTGGGGATACACATTTTTCTAAGCGCATGGCTTATGCTTGCAGTTTCAAATAATGCATTTGTATCATTCAACTTTATCACCCCTTTGATCAACAAAAAACAATTGCCTATTATAAATATTGACTTATTTTATATATTAAAAAATGGCTCAGAGTGAGATGTCCTATCTTTCTGAGCTATAGATATTTGATTTGTTCCTATACTAATCGATGAGACGAGGATTACGTAGTTTTTGACAATACTGCGTGCAGAGCTTATCTGTACAATTAGCGCATGATAATGTAACATTTGAGATTTCCCAGAAACGTTCCGGATGGATGAGAGTTGCCATTTCCCATACAAACCATACAATCGCTGAAATCACGATGCAGCTTATTGGGAAAAATCCTTTAATATAAATCATTGGTGTAAACATCATCAGATGATCCCAATTAAATATTCGACAAGTTGTGCAACATTGATTTTTCATGATCAATCTAAATGGACACCATACAAGAATACAGATCAAGTCACAAACATAAAACGCAACGGTCATCATAAACAATACAGCATCATTATAAAGATGATAAATTCTACCGATAGTAATGATAACGATTGCTGTCGCCCATATTAAAAAGACAATATACGCAGACTTTGTCGTTTCAATAATATGTCTTTTGATTCTTTCGACTGGAATCATTGCGTGATTAGCTTTAAAGCGAAATTTAAAAAGTTTCTGTGATCCTAAAGCAATCGCACTTTTAGATGGTATGATTTGATAGACCATGTCAATCATCCAAAGAATCCATAGTACATGATAGATTGTGAAACTTTTGAAGAAGTTCCATCCGTAAAGAATATTTAGAGATGAAGGATGTCTAATTGTCATATAAAGACATATGAAAAAGACAAAAACACGGAATACGAGTTTAATCATGTAGGTTCGTCTTATTTTTGACATTTTTGGTTTCGTTCCAATAATTTGTTTTGCTTCCATTCTGTAGACCTTACTTTGATTTTGATTATAAAGAAATCTTCCCACAATTTGACCAAATGTTCAATTGTTTTTATTCATTTCATATCTTTGGTAATGATCCAAGTATCGTTAATAGGTTTAAAACAGTTTTTAAATCATTTAAATGTCGATTTCTAATTTGAGAATGTTTTCAAATGGAATTGTTTGTTTTCCACAATGTAAACAATGATTATAAAGATCAATTTTTGTCACATAATCATTGATTTGTCTAATCGATCCACCACTTTTATTATGATCAGCCACAAAATAATCAATAAAGATCTTTGGTATTTCTAAAGTCAATAATACATTAAGCTTTTCATTAATTTGAGTAATTGCTTCGTCACTTAATATAGGTTGAGTATCTGTATATCGGGCAACTTCCTTCACCTGATCATCATAGCCTTTTAATGCTGCAAATGGAGCAAACTGTGCAGCGCGGTTGTCTATACTCATTGGTTTATGTTTTAAATGGAAATCAATGTCAATGATATCATCATAACGATGGCTATGTTTAATCATGCCTTATGACCTCCAATCTGTTCATTACGTTCTCTTGCCGTAGCACCTTCCTGATAACTTGAAAGTTTTAAAACGGAATTTTTACCAAACTTCTCTTTAATTTTAATAAGTGTTTCCTGAAGTTCCTTTTCTTCCTGTAATTCTTGATCAAGCTTTTCATCCTTGGCTTCCTGGTGTGGATCTACTGTAAAAAGATTCAGTTGCTCATAATGGTCGATTTTGGCTTCGTCACTGCCAAATGGAACAACGTGAGCAGCTGTAATACTTAAACGTCTGATTAATAAATGTTTTTTAACAATGCGATCGTATAATTTTAATGTCGCTTCATTAATCAATTTCGTAGAAGCCGTAAAACGTTCAAGATTTTGTGAACCATGTGCTGATTTAGGAACATTACGTCCATAAAAATCGGTTTTAATTTCTCCTGTATAACTGTCATTGATATTACTGATATCATAGCCTATTGAAATCACAATCTGGTTAGTAACCAACCCTTTTGCTACTAAATCAAGTGATAATGCCTCACTCATTTCCTGCATAACGATTCGTCCTTTATAGAAGTCATATGGTTCAGGTAATACCTGTCCAGCGCCCAAACTATTATTAGATGGCTTATAAGCTTTAATAGCAGGCATTGTACATGATTCATAGCCCCATGCATGGTCGATGAGCAGTTCTGCATTGACACCAAATTCCTTGAATAATTCATCTTCATGTGCAAGTGAATAACGGGCTATATCTCCCATTGTATAAAGATGATATTTCTCCAAGCGCTTTTTATAGCCTCTGCCTACACGCCAGAAATCAGTAATCGGACGATGATCCCATAAATAATGACGATAACTTTTGATATCAAGTTCAGCAATTCTTACACCATCAGCATCGGCTTGTTGATGTTTTGCCCAAATATCCATCGCTACTTTACACAAATATAGATTGGGTCCAATCCCAGCTGTTGCTGTAATCCCAGTTGTATGGAGAACATCCTGAATCATAGTCATCGCAAATTGATGAGCTGTCATTTTATAGGTATTTAAATATGGAGTTGCATCAATAAAGACTTCATCAATTGAATAAACATGAATATCTTCAGGTGCGACATATTTTAAATAAATAGAATAGATCTCCGCACTGCGTTCCATGTATTTGGCCATCTGTGGTGTTGCAACTAAATAATCCAGTTTAAGTTGACGGTTTTGTGCTAAATCTAATTGATTATAAGAGCTTTTAGTGAACTCTTTTAAACCTGATTTGCGTAATCGTTTTTGATTAATGGCATCAACTTTTTGGATCACTTCATATAAACGACTTCTACCTGATAGTCCATATTCTTTAAGTGATGGTGAAACAGCCAGACATATTGTTTTTTCAGTTCGACTCATATCTGCCACCACAAGATTGGTTGTCAATGGATCAAGATGTCTTTCAACACATTCGACCGATGCATAAAAGGATTTTAAGTCAATTGCGATATAAGTTTTATTTTGACTCATGTCTGTTTCACCTCTTTTCTTAGTTCATTTTCATAATTTATTATTTAGTTTTCAACCATTCATCTCTGAGAAGACTATAAACACATACATCGGCGATACCATTATTTGATAATGCAGCCTGACGTAAAGTACCTTCATATGTCAATCCACATCTTTTCATAACACTGCCAGAGCGAGGATTATCGATATCATGTTTCGCCTGAATGCGATTGGCTTTTAAAACTGTAAAAAAATAATCGATTAATACACTAAAGGCTTCCGAAGTAATTCCCTGATGCCACCATTGTTGTCCGATGCAATAGCCTATTTCAACCGCATTCGTTTGATCATCATAATTGACAATTGAAATTGAACCAATTGGCTCATTGATGTCTTTAAGGACAATGGCCCATTGATAAAAATCACATTCTTCATAGTGACTGGACCATTCTTTTAGAACTTCATTTGTCACTTTGATTGTTTGATGAGGTGCCCATGTTAAATAACGCGTCACTTTTTCATCATTACACCAGTTACGAAAAGCCGGCTCTGCATCTTCGACTTTAAATTGTCTTAATAGCAAACGCATTGTTTCTAATGTTTGAGTACCTGAATGTTTTAACATAGTTACCTCCACCTCCTGTCTATTGTCTTATTTTACCATAAATCAATGATTCAATTATAATCTTTACTCATAAAGATAAAGTTATCAAAATAAAAAAACGATCAATAGCATGTTGATCGTTTAACATTATTGCCAGTTAAATGTCGATGTCATTTGTTGCCACTCAGTAGCAGCCTGATCCTTCAAAGAATCCCTGACATAAACATAGAAGTAATAAATTGTTTTTTTATATTTCACGACATAAGTCGTACAAGACATATCAATATCATGTGCATGATAATAATAACTAAATCCATCAGCTATTTGTCCACCAAATTTTTCTTTAATAAATCCTCTGAGCTGATAATTATAAGGTGCGTTAGCTCTTCTTATTGCTTTTTCAGATTTCATAATGATGTCCTTCGTATTCAGCATCATTGCAGCAAATCCATTAATGTTTTTGTGAGCAATAGAGATAATCACATGTGATTCTGGATGAGTTAAGCAGACATCACAAGGGCCACCTAGAAATTTGAGTTCCTGCATCTCTGCATCCGTCATTGGACGATAAGATTCAGGATAGTCAAAAGATAAATTATTATTGATTAAAATTGATTTCATAATAAATTAATCCTTAAAACAGAGATTCTATCAAGGGAATAGAATATGAAATAAATTCTCTGATATTTCTTTCTTAATAGCTTTCCACTTACCAGAGAGCCATAAATGAATTATAAACAATACGCATAAGCCATAAATAACAAGTAAAACAGTTTTTAGGATGGCATGCATCTTAAACAAAGACAATACGTTGATGCCGATAAATAGAAACAGGCACATAAATGCCAAATAGTTTCTAAATCTGATTACATCACTTGATACCATCATGCGATCAAAGAATTCTCCTCTGCTGACAATAATTAACAGAATTGGTAATATGACAGCGTAACAGACAGTTTCTCTAACTGTAAATGGAAAGTTGAGCATGTCAAATAAACCTTTGACAATGGCAATCGCAAATACAATGTCAACGATGAATGACAGCTTAATTACCATTGAGGCTTCGTTATTCTCATTTTCATTATCGAGGAGTTCCTGATCATCAATGACGATAATATCATCTTCTCTTTTTTCTTCCTCTATCATATTTGTAGACACTCCTTGTGACATAAAATATATTATCTATTATCATAAAATGATTTTATGTTTTTCCATAACAAAACGTTATCTTCCTATAATATAAAAATAACACATTTTATGCACTAAAATAAACAGAATTTAAAGAAAATTTGAAATTTCACATAATACATTTATTAAAAATATAAACGGCAGTTTTACCTGCCGTTTCCTATTTATTATTCATGTCTACCAATAACAAGTTCGCTTTTAAAGCCATTAAGTTCAATAATAGTATCTACATCTTCAGGTTTCAGTGCTTCATCATAGTCAAATTCATAACTGATTGCTGTCTTAATGCCTTTAGCGATAGTAGCAAACTCAAGATCTTTTGGAAGGTACATTCTTGATGTAGATGAAATCTGATTGATGTCCAGTTTACCTGTAAAATTATCGACGTTAATTAACATGTCAAGATTACAGTTGACTTCAACATGAGACTGAACATTAGTGATTGTCAATTGTTCAATTTTACCATCAAATTCTACATCTTCACAATTAAGCTCAGATAAAACAAGTTCATGTGTATTAACAGCAAATTCACAATCATAAATATATTTCTCTGGTAAGACAACTTCAACGACAAGTCCCTGTTTACACTGAGTAATAGAAATATCATTAAGTCTTTTTAAGTTAATGTCGATACGACTTCTAACATCATCAATTTTGACTTTCATATTTGATGATAAGGTTTCAATTTCGTTTGAGTAAAGATTGACTAACAGTTTCTCACCATCAGTGCTTCTGATTTTTACCATTGAAGCTGTATCAAGTGATACATCAAATTTTTTTGGTTCATCAATATCATACTCAGTGACGCTTTCATATAAATAACTCTTTCCTTTAATAGCGCCCTTTTCTGCGGTCAATAATTCATCGATTGTGATATTAAATAAATGTGCGATTTCAATTATATTTTCAACTTCAGGCATCCCTCTTTCTGTCTCCCATTTAGTGACTGCCTGTCTTGATACATTAAGTTTGTCTGCCAGAGTTTCCTGTGACATACCATGTGATTTTCTAAGTTCTTTTAATTGATCTGCAAAGCTCATATGTCTTTCCTCCTTTGTCAATTTCATTTTAGCTTAGCCACCCTTAAATACAAGAAACATGTGTAAACAATCGTAGAAAAAAATGCTACTTTACGTAGCATTAGGTGTTTTTAGTACTTTTTTAGGCTAATTTATTGAATTATTGACAAATGCAAGCCACAATCTGAAGAGAATAAACGAATCGTAACATGAATATCACAATGATGATTTTTGGAACATAGTTCCTCATTTTAAGTTGAGTGTTATGACATAATTATAAAAAAGAGAAATATCCTAAGAAAATGCCTTGTGAAGCAATTCTTAGGATATTTTAGAAATAGAATGTTTTTATGCTAATTTAACCTTATTGTCTAATCCATTTGTTTTCTGTTTCAGGTGTTTCTTCGCTGACGTAACGTTCTACAGTCATGTGCAAGTCATACTTATCACGTAGAGTCGCAATAGTAGTCATCATCGGTGATGCATGATGCACATCGATTGCCTCTTGATTTTCCCAGCTGTCGATCAATAAAACAGTTTCAGGATCTTCGAAAGACTGATAATACTCATAACGCAAATTTCCTGCTTCAGCACGGATAGCAGCAACAGTTCCACTTTCAGTCATTTCTTTCGCAAACTTTAAAGCACTGCCGTTTTGGCCAGTGTATCTTAAATTAACAGTAATTGCCATTGGATTTCCTTTCTCTAAGATAATAAAATCTTGAAATAGTTTGATTTAATTGAAATAATTCAAAAAAATCGATGAGAACATTCTTCTTTTAGTTATATATCTATTACCCTTAATATTACGATATCGCATTTATTATAGTTTGTCAAAGATTCTCGTTATTAAAAGTTATTTTTTTAATTACTATTATAACAAATAGACTATAAGTCACTATTTATTTGTTAGAACATCGAAATTAAAATCGTTAATATGAGGGCTGGCAGTAGATTTGCGACACGAATCGTCTTTTCCCAGACAAGGTTAACACCTACACAAAAGATTAGAATTCCCCCAGTCATAGAGACATACATCAACATATGCTCCGTGAACATATTACCAATGAGTGCAGCTAATAAGGTCATACTACCTTGAACCAGGAATACTGTTACTGAAGAAAAGGCACAACCTTTTCCCATCGACGCAGCCATAGCTAAAATAATGACAAAGTCAATTGCCCCTTTTGCGGCTAAAATACTATAGTCACCATAAATGCCATCACTGATTGAACCCATTATAGCCATTGCACCAATCCCTACTGTCAGTGATGAGGTTACAAAACCTTCAATAAACATATTATCCCCTTCACTACCAGATTTTTGTCGCAACCATATGCCGAACTTTTGTAGATGACCATCGATATCAAGGATTTCCCCAATGAGGCCACCAAATGCTAATGAAATAAGTATATTCATTGTTCCGATCGTGGAAATCGTTAGATCATTGTTAATCACCAACATTTTTGACAATGTCCCTGCAGCACCCATAAACATGACCATAAAACCAGTTGCTTTTAACATTGTTTCCTGATAGTTGTCTTTAATAAATCGTTTAAATGTAATTCCGACAATTCCCCCAGCAATAATAGCGGCTGCATTGATGAGTGTTCCTAGTCCCTTTATCATTTCATTAACCTCACTATTCAAATCTAATCGATATGTTAAAGTATATGACCTTTTATGGTGATTTTCAATAGATTAAAAAAGGTCAGACAACGACTGACCTTTTAAAATATTTATATCAGTGTATAAAGAATAATTCCTGCTAAACCAGACCCAGCCATTACCCATAACGGATGTGGCTTAAACTTCCTAAGAATAATAAAAGCAGTTATGCTGATGAATAAAGCAATCGCATCAAATTGTTTTAAATCAGATGGAAGTGAACGCTGACCGTATAGAGCCATAATCAATAACGAAATACCTGCAGAAGCAATCATGGCAATGACTGCTGGTCTTAAACCAGCTAAAATACCTTGAACCATATTTAATCCGCGGTAACGATAATAAATATAAGCCAATGTCATGACAATAACACATGAAGGGAAAATACAGCCTAGTGTCGCAATGACTGCACCTGGGAATCCTGCTACTTGTATCCCGACAAAAGTTGCGCCGTTGATGGCAATTGGTCCTGGTGTCATTTCGGCAATTGTCATTATGTCAGCAAATTGTGTCATAGTCAGCCATGGGTGAACATCCACAACCTGATTTTGAATAAGAGGCATTGCTGCATATCCTCCACCAATACTAAAGAGTCCTATTTGAAAGAAGCTCCAGAATAATTCCAAATAAATCATTTCACTTCAGCTCCTTTCTTTTCATGAACAACTGTATCAATAGCTCCTATCACACCACATACAAGAATAATAATCAAGATATTAACGGCATAGAAACGAACAGCGATAAAAGCACCAATGAGTACAAGTAAAGGTAATAAGCGCTTCTTTTTGAAAACAACCTTTGCCATATCTATAACGACATCAAAAATAACTGCAGCTACGCCACACAACATCCCTGCCATTGCCATACTTACAATTGGATTATCACGAAATGCCTTATAGAATAATGAAATAATTGAGATGATGATAAGTGGAGGTAAAACTGTACCAACGACTGTCACTAACGCACCTAAAACTCCAGCGACATGATAGCCAACAAGAATCGAAGCATTGACCGCAATAGCACCTGGTGACGATTGAGCAATAGCTGTTAAATCTAACATTTCCTGCTCTTCTATCCATTCTAGTTCCTGAACGAATTTTTTACGCATCAACGGAATAATGACAAAGCCACCACCAAAAGTACAAGCACTAAGTTTAAAAGTTGATGTAAATAATTTGAGATAGCGATTATTTTTTAGATTAGCCATAGTACCACCTCTTTCTTGTCCCATTATAGCCCTTGATTGTTGATAAGTGAAATAATATAATATTATTAATTTAATAACTAATATTATATAAGGAGACTATTATGACATTACGCCATTTATTAATATTTCGTACCGTATGTGAAGAAGGATGTCATACAACCCACGCTGCCAATAAACTGCACATGAGTCAACCAGCGATATCATTAGCCATTAAAGAAATGGAACAATATTATGGTGTTCTGCTTTTTGATCGTATAGGACGCAAACTGCAAATCACAGAAGCAGGCAAACGATTTTTACAATACGCCATTCATATTACAGATTTATTTGACGACATGGAGACGCAATTACGCGATTGGGATACAAAAGGATTACTACGTATTGGTGCGAGTATCACTATTGGATCACAGTTCTTACCACAATATGTTAAGGCTTTTAGTCAAACTTACCCAGAAACTGAAGTCCATGTAATTATTGAACAAACAGAACGTCTGATACAAAAACTTATCGCCAACGAATTAGATTTTGCTCTTATTGAAGGTATACCTCAAGATCAAAACATTATTATTCATCCATACATGGAAGATCATCTAGCAGTCATCTGTCCTCTAGAATCCAACTGGTCCATGGGGGAAACTATTTCTCTTAATGAGTTTAAACATGCTTCGTTTCTTTTACGTGAACCTGGAAGTGCAGCTAGAGAAGTCTTTGATCATGAGATGGAAAAAGCCGGAATTATCATCACTCCTTCATGGGTTTCCATGAGTACAACAGCATTAATTAACGCCGTTATTAACGGCTTAGGTATATCTGTCTTACCTCATCAACGCGTTAAAGATGTCATTAAAAGTGGAAAGGTTAAAGCTGTCAATGTCAAAGGTATAAGCTTTAATCGTAATTATTCAATCGTCTATCATAAAGATAAATTCTTAACAACTTCAGCTAAATCATTCATGGATATTTGTAAAAACATGAATTAATAAAAAAGGAAATTCAAAAAAGAATTTCCTTTTTCAATCCTTATTTTTGTAACGTTGCTCTGACCTTGCCTTTAGGATCTGTGATAAGAAGACGTACCAACCAGATGATAAGCCCTAATGCTACAACAGATAAACCAAGAAAGGCGTCGTTAACCATATCTGCTAAAGCTGGTGTAAAATATTCTGCATGTAATTCAGAATATTCAAAGATAGCATCAACAAGCCACATCAAAGAGGCCCCCCAATACATGAAGCACAAAATGCCTAATTGCATGTTATCATCTTTTCTTCTATACCACACAACAGTTGCTACGACAGCAGCATAAACAGTAATCAATAATGTCATAAAGATTTCCTCGCTATACTGCTTTTTGATCTGTTTCTGGACGTCTTGCTATACTATCAGCAATTTTGCACATTATAAACCAAACTGAAGTAATAAGCAGTGCCATACATACCCCAACGGTAGCCATTTCATGGAACATTTCCGCTGCGTCTGCAGGATTACTCATCGCTGTTAAGAATGGTGACCATGGTACAACCTCACCGTGCCATACATGTTCAAAAGCAAGCAAAACAGCACCACCAATGAGTAAATACTTTAACCATTTTAATTTTCTACTCATAGGAATAGTCATTTCATCTGCTTTGACATGATTTGTAGATGATTTTAATTGAATTTCTTTCTTTTCAACACTTTTTTCGATAGTGTGAACAACAACTGCTTCAGCTGCTGAGACTAAAAAACAAGCCATTTAATAATCCTCCTCTTTTTTATATACTCTTCTGAGGGGTTTAGATCTTCATGATCTCAATTTCTTAAAAAGCTTTAAACAATGCTTCTGCATCAAAGATGTAGTTCATCTACATCTCATTTTCAAAACAAATATAATTGTCACTAGGCCGATTTAAATTTACTGAAAGCATTGACAATCAATGGAATCAAGATTAGTTGCAGAATAATACCAGGAATTGCATTCAACAATGCCCCTGCAAGAAACGCTGCAAATGTAAACTGACCACCAGTAATGCCTAATAACACCATCTGTGCAAGACCCCAGACAATACGACCTGAGATCATGGCAATAATTAATGTCACATAGATTTTCGCAAGTTTGTCAGTACCGATCATTTCTGCAAGCAAACCACTGACAAAG
Source organism: Erysipelotrichaceae bacterium (assembly GCA_017633115.1). Lineage (GTDB taxonomy): Bacteria > Bacillota_I > Bacilli_A > Erysipelotrichales > Coprobacillaceae > RGIG9341. The sequence goes on from JAGBPZ010000132.1 coordinate 29,835, forward strand.
CCATATGTCATTAATTCAAATGCCATCCCAATTGCCATTGGGAACATGACTGGAAAACCAAATAATACTGATCTTAATAGTGGACAGATTAGACCAACAATCATACCATATTTCCAACCACAGAAGAATCCACATAATAACACTGGGAAATGCATAGGCGAAAGCATAACACCAATTTGTGGAATTTGTCCTGTAATAAATGGTAATACCTGCCCTATAGCCAAGAACAAAGCGGCTTTAGTAATATTTGATACAGAATTCTTATTCACTATCATTCCTCCTTTAGCTCGGTATCATTTGAAAAGTGTTGAAAATATATTATTCAATCACTACAGCTTAATATTATATAGTATTTTTTAGAAAATAGCTAATATAATGACTTCTTAACCGAATTCTAAGCTTTAAGCTCAAGACATAACATTGTTAGATCATCAAATTGAGGTGCATCCCCAACAAAAGTATCGACAGAAAGATGAACATTATGGAGAACTTCTTTTGGTGAACTGTCCTTACACTGATTGAGTGTTCTTACCAAACGTTGCATTCCATACATTTCATTATTGCATGCAGTTGCTTCAGGAACACCATCAGTATATAGAAATATCTTATCACCCTTTTCTAGTTGAATTTCGAAGTTTCTATAAGGAATATCTTCCATCGCACCAACGACGATACCATGTCTTGTTTTAAAGAAATCAAATTCCCCATCATGATAGACAACAGCATCATCATGTCCTGCATTTGCGGCGATTATTTTACCTGTTGAAATTTCAAGAATGCCAAGCCAGATTGTGATAAACATTTCAGCATCATTATGTTCACAAATACGATTATTAACAGCGAAAAGGATGTCTGCAGGTGTTCCCCCATTCTTGACTTTTTCCTTAATAATGATATTGGTCGACATCATAAATAAGGCCCCTGGGATACCTTTACCAGATACATCTCCGATGACCATTGCCAGATGATCATCGTCAATCAGGAAGAAATTGTAAAAATCTCCTCCAACATCTTTAGCCGGAGTCATTGAAGCATAAATATCGAATTCTGTTCGATCTGGAAAAGCTGGGAAGATATTTGGAATTGCACCTGTTTGAATCGTTTTCGCAATCAAGAGTTCAGAACTGTTTCTCTCCTGCTCTGCTGTGATTTCTCTTATATGATTAACATAATTGATTCTTTCAGTCTCCATGCGATCAATCGAACTAGCAAGACTTGATAATTCTTCATAATGACTTATATTTAGAATATTTGTACCTTTTACATTCTCTTTCGCAAAGCGCTTCATTTCACGAGATAACTTTTTAACTGGTGAAACAATTGATTTTTCAATTGCGTAAACAGCCAATAAAGCTGAAGATAATGCAAAAATAAGTGTTGATAAGGCAATATTACGTATATATGGACGTCGTGCTCTGTTGAGTTCGCTGAATGGTCGTTGCATACATAATAAACCAACGACTTCATCATCCGAATTTTCTACTGGAACAATTGTTGTAATATGCGGATGCTGACCATCAGTTGTTTTTATGCGATAAACTGTTTCATAAGCAGATTTCTTTTCATATAAGCGTCGGTATTTTTCTCTATATTCATCGTTCGTTGTATGACGCACATAACCTAAAGGCCACTCATTATAATTACTCTCGTCAACTTCATTAAAGATCGGATTAAAAATTGAAGTGAATGATTTATAGTCTTCTTGATTGACACGAATAACATAAATCATTGTTACATTGATTTTATGACAATAAATATCAAGCGATTCTTTTGTTAATTCATATTCTTCAGTTTCTTTATCGTTAAGATAGTCTTCTAAATGATCACCTTTGACAAGCGCTGTGGCAGTATCTGCCATATGATATGTGGCCGTTGAATACTCCTTTTTGAAAGCATTAGTAAAATTCACATAGCCAATCATACTAACAACCATGCCAAAAAAGAACAATAAGACAAAAATCGCACAAATAATCGTATAGGTCATGCTATTGCGAATTTTCTTAAAAACCATAATTACTTTACCTCATCATACATATTCAAATATTGATATGTTAAAACTGTGATATATGCACATTAATAATAAATTTAACATTCTTTCAGCCTTTTTTGAAGTTCCACTTTTACATCAGATAATTGACTGTTTGTTAAAATAGGTATCAAATCATTAATCTCATCTATTTCGCAATCCCACCACTTAAATCTAAGTAAAAGATCAATCAGTTCATCATCAAAACGGCGACGTAAAACTTTAGCAGGGTTACCAGCAACGATTGTATATGGTTTTACATCACTGCCAACTACACTATTAGCCCCAATGATCGCACCATCACCAACATGGACTCCAGGAAGAATGACGGCATTTTGACCAATCCAGACATCGTTGCCAATGATAGTATCTCCTTTATAAGGCATATCCGAAAATTCTGGAGCTTTCATTTCCCAACCTTCCAGGGTATAAAACGGGAAAGTAGTGACTGCATTCATTTGATGATTAGCATCATTCATGACAAATTCTACACCGGTAGCGATTTGACAGAATTTACCAATAATCAATTTATCTTTACTCCATGGATAAAAGTGAGTGACATGACTTTCAAACTCTGAATCCGCAATATAGGAAAAATCACCTACAATAATATTGGGATTAGTAATCGTAGGTTTGATATAGATTTCATTGTCATATCCTGGTATTGGATGGATGACATTTGGATCAGGGGAATTTTGTCTCATAATAACACCACCTTCGACATATTTATTATATCTTTTATGATGTTTGATATCCACTTGATTAACATCAGTTCAATAATTACTTTTATTTTTTGATTATAATTCAACTAAAAAGACAAAGTCTGAAAATCAAACTTTGTCTTTTTACTCTTAGAGTTAATGAGAAATTAGAAGCCTAAGAAATCATTAACTAAAATAACATGAATTCTATCTGGGTGTTTAGAATAGCGAGTGATAAGGATTTGACAACAAATAGTATCAGGACTCTTACAGTTCATGCAGCTTCCAGTTTTTGCACAAGGAGTATTAAGTCCAAAACGCTGAGCATTGATTGGAGCAGCAACATTTCTCGCACGTTTCATAGCACCATCAACATCATCACAAACTTTATTCATCCCAACAATGCAAATAACTTTTTTAGGACCCTGGGCAATAGCAGAAACACGATTGGCAGTCCAATCAATATTAACCATAATACCATCTTCAGTAATTGCGTTAGCACTGACTAAAAAGACGTCAGCATCATATCCGTCAATCATTGCCGCACGTTTGTCTGTATAGGCATCACGATCAATAAAGTTGTAATTGCCGTCTTTAACAGCCTGTACTAAACCAATTTCATGAGCACTCATGGCGCCACCCATAGTCACAACACTGCCTTCTGGAATAAGACTTAATGCAATATTCTTTGCTTCTTCTTTATCAGCTGCATAATAACCAGTCATATTTCTTGATTGTAAACCTTTAATGACCTTTTGTGCTAATAATTCATTTCTTTTTGTAATATTTTCGTTCATAACACACCCTCCTAAAAACATTCTATCACGTAATAATTAATTTGAAAATCTAAGTCACTTGCAAATTTTTAGTAAAACTATACTACTTTATTCATTAACATCAGCATTTTGCCAGACAAATAAGCCAACAGACTGAGCAAGAGCTTTAATCAAATTAATACTTCTTTCATCAGCATTATAAACTGTCAAATATGTATCGTCATTGTTGATCACAATAAGTGTTTCTGTATCAGGAACAAAGAACTGAAGTGTACCCTTTTCCATTGTTTTAGCCATAATGTCACAAACAGTATCTGGATCAGCATTTTTAGTCCAGGTGTTTTTATCAACATAACGATTATAAACATCATGATAACAACTGAACTTGATGACCATCTCGGCAAATTTATCAAGCAGTTTGAAATGACGATCTTTTTCTAAATAGAACTTCTCAACTTCTGCATAACGCTCGCCTCTTTCAGAAGGTACCTTTTCTGGAAGAATATCAACAATCCAATAAGGTTTTGATAATAATCCTTCAATATGATCAGATATGAGGTCATAACCTCTTGTCAGTGCGTTATAGATACCGTCTTCTGAAAGCACACCACGTTTGAGATTTTCAGGTAAAAGATTGTTTTCATCATCTTTAAAATCTCTCTTATATTGAGGACTTTGATAGTAAGTATCAAGTTCATTTAATGTGTCAAGTAATGCCACAATATCACTGCCAGTTATATTTTCTGCAGTTATCATTGAATCTACTTTATCTAGGAGTGTTTCATTATGTTCAATACGTGTAATTTGATCAGGATCAATTTCTTCATTTTCTATAATTTCAGCTACCTGATTTGTAGATGTTTCGCTGACTGATAGCCAAGGGTATAACTGCATAATGAACATTTCCCACTGAACTAACCCTTTTTTGCCACCTAATGGTACATGTAATTCTAAAGTCCAGCTAGGGTCGATCAGATTTAATGCGCCATCAAATTTTTCCAGATTATTTAAAATACGGAACATAGCACAAGCCAGGATTTTTTGAATGTGTACAGAAAAAACAATTTTTATAGTTTTTGAAATGATATCTTGCTCAACAGATTGAATGCCCCATTTAGAAAAAACTTCAATAATACTTTCCTTAGCTGATTGTGGCAATTCATCAAATGCTCTAGGACTAAGAATATGTCCTGATCTATCCTGTAATAAAACACAATGTTTACGTGCTTCTTTAAGAGCCTGGATTTCTAAGATTTCCATTTGTCTTTCTAAATCAGCATTACCAGCGACTTTTTCGTAAACCAGATCGATTTCATCAAAAGTGCCATTCTTCCATTCTAATCGTCTCATATGTATCCCTCTTCCTGTCATCCTATGACGACAAATTTAATCATAATAAATACGCTTACATTATAACATAATACAAGCCAACACATAAAAACATGTCGCTTGTAATCAATATATTTTATTCTTGATTACAGACATGTTTATATAAAAAATCGTTTTTTAACCAATCTTTTTAATAACACGACACGGTGTGCCGGCAGCGTAACTATTATCTGGAATATCTTTTATAACATTACTTCCTTTTTCAATAATACAGTTTTTACCAATTGTTACGCCCGGTCCTAAAGACACTTGATCGCCGATTTGGCATCCATCACCAATAGTGATCGCTTTGGCATTCTCGTATTTTTTGATATTGCCTGATTCATCAAAAAACGCAAGACGATTGATGCAATGATCAGGTATACATCCTGAAAAAGCATAAAATGCAGAACCTATACTGACATTATCACCAATAAAGAGTCCCCCATCATCTTCGGCATTAAACCCACTTTCTGCATAAAAGTTTTTTCCAATATGAACTGTTGTACCAAAATTAAATTGAATTCTCCCTTTAAAGACTGGATGATCCGCATGAGGCAAAATGAGAGACAATATTTCTTCACGCTTTGGATCGTTTGCCTCTAATGAATTATATTGTTCACACAATTCATGTGTTCTTGTTCTCATTTGACGAAGTTCCCTATCAAATGAGTCATATTTGTAACCACTTATCATTTTTTCATATTCGGTCATTGACTTCAGCTTAATTCGTTTTTTTCGATCTTGAAGTGAATTTCCCATTAAAATGACTTGCTTTTCACGCTCAAAACCATGTTTTTCATAAAAAGACGGAAGAATACCATCAGCTGCAGTAATAAGATTGACGCTGCACATTCCTAATTCTTCCATATCACATAAGCAATGTTCAAGTAATTCACTGCCAATACCTTTTCCCTGATATTGAGGGTCAACTGCAAGATCATTAATTTCAAATACTCTTCCATAATGAAACAACATAGATGTTCCCAATAAAAAGCCAATGACTTCACCTTCAACAACATATTCTAATCCATATGATTGCTTTGAGTCTAATAATTCACTGACATGAATTTGTGCATCATCAGGGTCCCAAGGATCATTCCAAGGTTCACCACTGAAAGCATTAGCATAGATTTCCCCATAACGAGTGAGATGTTCTTTAGTGATTGGTCTGATAAAATTATTTTCCATAAGACTTCTCCTTATTCTTTATCATTCCAAAATGTTTAATGAATAATATTAACAAGTGATTAACGATTCTACTTTTTGCTTTATTTAGTTAAGTCGAGATACATATAGACGAGTTCTTGATAGCCAGAATAACGTGACTTAAAACCTTTTGGATTTCGTCCAAATTCCTTAAATCCAGCTTTCTTATACATCCTTATAGCATTGTCATTTTCGCTTACCACATTTAGTTCTAGCTGTTCATAACCTGCATTTTTAGCACATTCGATACATGCATTAAGTAAAGCTGTGCCAATACCTAAATACCAATAGGCTTGATCAATACTAATCCCAAGTTCAACGCGATGTTTGATTTTTTCTCTGCCTCCAATAGCATCAATACCAGCAAGACCGACTA
>JAGBPZ010000133.1 GCA_017633115.1 Erysipelotrichaceae bacterium
AAAGTACCTACAGGTGTATAACAATCATTGATATTGGCTTTACCAAGACCATCAAGGCCAATAAAAGCAGGTGAGGCAATAATCTGTTGCCAGTTACCTTCTGAATCCCTTTCATGCATCGTAAAATAAGCTGTTGTTTTATCAACACCAGCAACAACAATCAGTTGTTTCAGTTCCTCATCCTGTGCCGCTTCCAGTTTAGTAACCCACTCAGGAGAAAGACGAACTTCCTGGGTTGAAAAATATAAATCATTTGCAGGAGTATTCGTACATCCTGATATCAAAAACAGTGTCAATAAAAGCGTTAATAGTTTTATAATTTTCGTTTTCATAATAATATCTCACACTTTTTAATAAATTGAGAAAAAAAGAACAGCCCGTAGGCTGTTCTGATGGTAGTTATTAATCTAAGTTATAGAATGCGTCTAAACCAGCATATACAGATTCGCCTGCTAATTCGTCTTCAATTCTTAATAACTGGTTGTATTTAGCAATACGGTCAGTTCTTGAAGCAGAACCAGTCTTGATCTGTCCAGCGTTAGTACCAACTACGATGTCAGCGATTGTAGTATCTTCAGTTTCACCAGATCTGTGAGATACAACTGCAGTGTAGTTAGCTTTCTTAGCCATTTCGATAGCTTCTAATGTTTCAGTTAAAGTACCGATCTGGTTAACTTTGATTAAGATTGAGTTAGCTAAGCCAAGTTCGATACCTTTAGCTAATCTCTTAGTGTTAGTTACGAAGAAGTCGTCACCAACTAACTGACATTTGCCACCTAACTTTTCAGTTAAGTATTTCCAGCCATCCCAGTCATCCTGATCCAAACCATCTTCGATAGTGATGATTGGATATTTGTCAACTAAGTAGTCTAAGAAGTCAACGAATTCAGTGTTAGTGAATGATTTGTTGCCTTCGCCTTCTAATGTGTAAAGTTTCTTTTCTGCATCATAGAATTCAGAAGATGCTACGTCCATACCGATCTTAACATCATCGCCTGGTTTGTAACCAGCTTTTTCGATAGCTTCCATGATAGCCTGGATTGCTTCTTCGTTAGAATCGAAGTTAGGAGCGAAACCACCTTCGTCACCAACTGCAGTAACTTCACCTTTAGCTTTTAATACGTCTTTCAGTGCATGGAATACTTCAACACCCATACGAATGCCTTCTTTGAAGCTGTCTGCACTTACTGGTAAAATCATGAATTCCTGGAAGTCAACTTTATTATCTGCATGCTGACCACCATTGATGATGTTCATCATTGGAGTTGGTAAAGTATAAGCGTTAACACCGCCGATGTATTTGTATAAAGGCATACCTAAGCTGTCAGCTGCTGCTCTAGCTACTGCTAAAGAAACACCTAAGATAGCGTTAGCACCAATGCGGCCCTTATTTTCAGTACCATCGATAGCCATCATCTTATGGTCGATAGCTCTCTGATCAAATACGTTCATACCTTCAACTGCTGGAGCTAATTCAGTATTAGCGTTTGTAACTGCTTTTGAAACACCTTTGCCAAGATAACGAGATTTGTCGCCGTCTCTTAATTCAACTGCTTCATGAACACCTGTAGATGCGCCACTAGGAACTAATGCTCTACCGAAAGCACCGCTAGCAGTAGTGACTTCTACTTCAACTGTTGGATTACCACGTGAATCCAATACTTCTCTTGCATAAACTTTTGTAATCTTATCCATCTTACCCTCCTGTGCGTCTTCTCTCTGATGGTTGGGAACAGAGAATGAAGACTAATTATGAATTAAGTGTTAGTTATTCTAACCAATTTTAGGGTAGCATAATTAGTACTCTCTTTCAAGTAAAACACGCCAATTGGCCAAAAAAATGTAAACGCTTTACGTTACAAAAAGACAATTTATCGTTCTTGATTTAAGGTTCTTTTTTAAGCGTTCTAAATCCTTTAATTTTAATAAAATATATGCTTTCTTATACAGATCGTTAGGCAGTGCCTTATCATTAAAAAGAGGATCATCACTTAAAAAGCAGCGTATATTTCATAGCGCTTCAAAATAGACTCATAGTTGAAAATTCGCTTTTTTTATTGCATTCAGTGATAAGTTATGTTATTATTTGATGGCAAACTTGTGCAGGCATACTCAAGTGGCTGAAGAGGCGCCCCTGCTAAGGGTGTAGGTCGGGTAACTGGCGCGAGAGTTCAAATCTCTCTGCCTGCGCCATCTTTGTTTACTAGTTTTCTGTCAGTGGATAGAGAACTTTTTTTGTACTCATTTTGACTTTTTCAACCGTTCAACTTCCCGTTGAGCGGTTTTTTTTGCACTTTTAACACAAAAACGAACGATTCTGTTCGATTTTTTGTAAAAATCGTTAAATTGTGCTACTATAACAATGTTTATTACACATTTACTTTAACTAATTGTGTTATATGTTATATTTGACATGTTTGGGGAGGACATCAATATGACTGACATACTTATCACATTAGTATTCATTGTCATCATTATTTTAATGACAATTTATTATTTAATTGCTTTACGTCGTAAAAACGAAAATGAGTTATTAGAAGCATCAATGGATGACATGATGCTGCTTTATAACCAAATTCAAAACGAAATTGAAGCCACAAAACGTTTTCGTCATGATATCAGTAAACATATCCGTACCCTGGAATATATCATGAATACCCGTGAATCTAACCAACTCCAGGAAACTTATGACGAATTATTATCTTCTTATAAACAGATGCCAGCTTACTCAACCAACGAAGTAATCAATGGTATTCTTTCCATCAAAGCTGAAGAATGCGAAAGCAAAGGTATTTTTTTAACCATCGATGTAGACGATGGTCCTCTAGACAATTATAAACCAGTTGATTTAGTCGCACTTATCTACAACTTACTCGATAATGCGATTGAAGCAGCAATCAATACTGAAGACAAGCATGTTGCCATCTCACTGCGCCTTGCCTCTAATCAGTTAATTATTCATTCGGAAAATTCAAGTCAGAAATTTACCATTCGTACGACAAAAAATCCTAACCGCCATGGTGTTGGTACAATCATTATCCAGGATGTCATTAAACGTTATAATGGTACTTTCAACATTGACTTCAAAGACCAATTGGTTATCCAGGATATCACACTCAATCAACCTGTTGCAGAAAGCTAGGATCATATAATGTATAGCAGTATATTTCGTGTTGCAGTTGTGTTTATTCCTCTTTCAGCGTGGGAATTATTTTTATTAATTCAGTGCTTTGATGAAAGAAAAACATTATGGCCCTTTATCTGTGTCTGGCTGGTGCGTGCCACAAGTATTCTACCTTTGTATGCACCTGCAGGTGTGATTCCATCATATATGATTTTAATCGCTAAAATTGGCCAACTCATTTTAACTCCACTACAATCAGCTTGTTTTGTATGGATGTTTTATAATCACAAAACGCCAATTGTCAAAATATTAGGTGTGGGTCTTTTGTGGGAAGGAATCGCCTCAATCATCATGTCTATTTCTATACTAAGCGTTAATGTACTTGAAGGGTATGGAAATGCAGGTATCACAGAGGTGTTCAGACCTTTTCAGATGATGGATCTTCTCACTCCAGGCTTTGCATCTGTTTTGTATAGTCTTCTTTACTTTAAAGGACAGCGTCTTTTTAAAGCTGTTAGAAATTATGATATTAAACATCCAGTCATAGTGGGAGCAATAATTATACCGCTTTATATCTATGGCTATATCACATCAATTGATCCTGTTACATATGGTTATTTCGTCTTCTATATGATGACAACATCTGCTTCAGCTATTGCTGCAATTATGCTTAGTGCTTATATGTATACCATTAATAAGCAAAGAAAAGCGTTGCGTGCATCAAGTCAAATGGTCAATGACCATTACCAGATGCTACAGTCTCGTATTGATGAATTAGAGCGTCAACAAAATGAAATCAACGCTAAAATGACCGTTCTTGTTTCTGCCAACTTTCCAGAGGATTTAACCAAACGTTATCTCAACGATATGAAGCATCTCAAGGACAACCTCTACACAACTCTGTATACGCATTACTATACGATTGACGCCGTACTATCAGCCAAAGCTAAAAATTATCGTGAACAACAGATCGCTTTTGACTGTCAATGTGAAGGACTATCTTTGAAACATCTATCACAAGTTCAGGTCTCACAAGTTCTAATGACTTTATTTAGATACATCGATCAATATGACAATACATCAATCAAATTGAAATTATCATCCTATATGAATCAGGTGATCATCATTTTAGACACATCTAATAACATTAGCATCAGTGGTTTAAAACGACAGATTACCAATCAATTATCAAACAAATTACTATCAATTCAGAAGAAGAAACAAACACTTTATCTATCAATCAATGATTAATTTAGGAGTTCATAATGATTAGTTATCTCATAAGAATCGCAACAATATTTATACCATGTAACATTTTAGAGTTGATCATCATGGACCGATTCTTTGATCGTAATAAGCCCATCATACCACTTATATGCATGTGGCTCATCCGTTCATTTTTCATCATGCCACTTTATCTACCAACAGGTATGGCTTCTGAAGCATTCCTGAATAGTTGCATGCTGGTACAACTGTTTATGGTACCAATTCAAAATTTAACCTTTTTTTGGACTTTTCATAACGAACGTACATCAATCGCAAAAATACTGGCAATCGGACTGATTTGTGATGGTATTGCATCACTGGTCATTGCCCTTGTAACTTTGGTTGCCAATTTCATCAGTGGCTATCCAGTGACCAGTACCGGATTTGCCTATCCATTTAAAATCACAGACTTAGTTAGTCCATTGATGATGATATTTGTGTTCTTCCCTCTTTTAAAAAAGAGCGAACCAGCATTAAAACTAATCACTGACTATCAAATCAAACATCCAGTTATTGTCTCCTGCGTACTCATACCTGTTTATTTGATGGGCTACATCACTTCCATTAAACCATTAGAACTAAACGCTTTCCTTTACTATACAATTACAGCCACTATGATTGCGATTATATCTATATCGATTGGTACTTATATGTATGCCATCAACAGTCAAAGAAAAGCTTTACGAGCTTCTACTCAAATGGTCAATGATCATTATCAGATGTTACAATCTCGTATTGATGAATTAGAGCGCCAACAAAATGAAATCAACGCCAAGATGACTGTCCTTGTCTCAGCCAATTTCCCTGAAGATTTGACTCAGCGTTATCTTAACGATATGAAGTATCTCAAGGACAATCTCTATACAACGCTTTATACGCATTACTATATGATTGATGCCGTCCTATCGGCGAAAGACAAAGATTATCGTGAACATCAGGTTGGTTTTGAATGTCAATGTGAAGGATTATCTTTGAATCACTTATCACAGGTACAAATAGCACAAGTCTTGATGACTTTGTTTAGAACAATTGACCAGTATGACAATACTTTAGTTAAATTGAAGCTTTCATCATATATGAATCAGGTTCTGATTGTCTTAGAAACATCCAAAGCAATAGAAACCAGACATTTAAAAAGACAACTATCAAACCAGCTGTCTTCAAAATTGTTGTCGATTCAAAAGAAGAAACAAACACTCTATCTATCATTAACTGACTAGGGGGCTATAATGCTTAGCTATTTAATACGACTTATTATAATTTTTATACCTGCCAATATCTTTGAAATCTTGATTATGGCTCGTTGCTTTTATCGCAATAAACCAATATGGCCTCTTATATTAGTCTGGTCGGTACGTATTCTCTTTGTCCTGCCACTTTATCTGTCTCCTGAAATGGTTGATGCCCAACTATTACGAACATGTGTCCTTGCAGAACTTTTCATGACACCAATACAGAATGTAATATTCGTATGGACATTCCATAATGATCGCACATCTGTTGCCAAAGTACTTGCCATTGGTTTGATTTGTGAAGGTATTGGTTCTGTTTCAATGTCCATTGCCACAATTGTTATCAAT
>JAGBPZ010000025.1 GCA_017633115.1 Erysipelotrichaceae bacterium
AAAGAGCGCTATCATGCATTGTGCAAAGAATTCAACTTAAAGGATCGATTATTATAGCGAATGGGCAGTTGCCCATTTTTTAGTTTTAAAGTATTTGTTTTGAATTGTTTTATAAACGTAATTATCTAATAGCCAACATTTTTAAACGTTTCAATGATATTCAATCACTTTAATAAAAAAAGTAAGATAAAACTCCTAAAAATCAGCCATATAAACTTAGAAGGAGGAAATCTATGGAATTATCATTTGATCAAAAAATTCATTTCACGTTTAAGAATGACTACCTATTCAAATGGGCTCTCCAAAGCGAAGACGAAGAGACTCAAGCAGTACGTAACAAGATTCTGTCTCTCATCACAGGACTAGATGTCATCCATTCAACAGTGCGCAATATAGAACTGTTGCCCTCTAATGGTGACTTCAAAGACATGTATCTCGATATCCTGGTGGAGACACAGAACGGAACAAGAATCGATATGGAGATGCAAAGCTCTTCGTTTGGCGAAGACGCAAGAAACAAGGCAGCAGGCTATCTCGCAAGACTCTACAGTGAACAAATCAAAGGAACGGAACCCTACAGGTTTAAGGCTGCCCATCAGATCATCTTTGTCGATGTCAAAAGCCCAAGCGGACACCAGCTCATTTCCCATATGAAGATACAAGATGAGAACGGAGACTATCTGACTGATAAGATGCAGTCACATATTGTCTATCTGCCTGATATCAATGAGCTGCTAAAAAGCAAGAGCCTGGAAGAGCTGTCACTTGTTGAAGCAATTGTCTATCTCTTTGAAAATGGGAAAACAGATGATACAATAGAATTATCAAGAAAGTACCAGGAGGTGGCTGTGTTGATGGACAAGGAAGAGAAATTCAATGCAGATGAGAGACTGCGTAATCAGGCTGAATCACGTGAACGATTCAGACAGATGCAGGCAGCCCATATAAATGATGCAAGAAACGAAGGACTAGCTCAGGGACTTGCCCAAGGCATATCAGTTGGTGAAGATAGGCTATCAAAACTAATCACTAAACTAATTGCAGAAAATGAGCTTACCTTGATTGAAAAAGTCGCTCAAGATAAAAACTTTAGAGATCAACTTTATAAAGACTATCATATTGAATAAACAGTCATAGGCCAATGAGAACACAGGTTATTGTAGCAGATAACCTGTCTTTTTTTGTTTAACTGAACGATCGTTAAATGTGAACAAATAGACTACGAGCTGTTTTATTTGATGCAGCCTTAAGATAGCCTTAAGCAAGTTGAAAAACAGGGTGAAAATGCTATAATTCTATTGTTCAAAATGAAAACGGTTTTATAAGGGGGTTCACCCATGGACGAACAAAAGAAAACAGGGGTTGAAGTTAAATCAACCAAGAAGGAAAAGCGAGTTGGCAAACTCATATCTGCTATCATCAGATATATAGGAATTGCACTCTATTTCGTTTTATATTTACAGGTGTTTTTACAAAAGCTTTATCTCAATGAAGAGGGTGGATTCAATGTCTTGCCAATTATTGCTGGTACGGCTATCTTTGTTGTAACTGTCTTGATTTATCGCAAAGATTTTAAGGTGCCTGAGAAATGGAATACATTTGTTTCTATTCTTGCCAGTGGTATTGTAATGGTAGGCAATTATGTATTGCTTCAATGGTCTCAGGGTTATGAAATTTTCCTGCTGGAATTTAATACAAAATCTGATGCTTTGAAGCTTATTATCATTAATATGCTTTATATCTTCTTAATCTTCCTTATTATATTTGCGATTACATCAAGTTTTAAAATGAGTATTCGTGGTTTGACTCTTATTACAGTCATCTTTGGTCTTGCCAATTTCTATGTTGTCAAGTTCAGAGGTGTTGGCATTATTGCTGCAGACTTTTTTTCGTTAGATGCAGCGGGTAATGTAGCAGGCAGTTATTCTTATGGCTTTGATGATCACATCTATATTTTCTTGATGATCAGTGCGGCTATCTGTCTGCTTGCAGGAAAACTCAACAAGAATACGTTCCTGCGTCGTTACTGGCGTCTACTTCCAGTGGTCTTAAGTGTCTGCCTGGTTATGTTTACTTATCAAAAGCTCTTCGTATCTGATCACTATAGTAAATTATTAAAAGTTAAATATTTCCGTCCTCAGGAAACCTTCTCGATGCGAGGTATGTATGCTAACTTCTTTAAATCGGTCGATGACCTGTTTGTCAAGAAACCTGAAGGTTATTCAGTTGATGAAGTCAAAAAGATTGCGAAGCAATATGCAGTTCCATCTAAAACGACAACTGAGGAAGTGCCTAATATTATTATTGTGATGTCTGAAGCCTTTACTGATTTTTCAACAACGGATATGAAAACCAATAAAGACTATGCGCCATTCTTCCACAGTCTTAAAGAAGATACCATTAAAGGTAATTTTTATGTGTCAGTCTTTGGTGGTGGCACAGCCTCAACAGAGTTTGAAGTACTGACATCAAATTCCATGGCATTTGTACCTAATGGTATTACTGCCTATACAAGTTATATTCACTCACCAATGGCATCAATCACTTCAACGCTAGCTAAACAGAATTATGGGCGCTTATTGGCAATGCATCCATATCTTGGTAATGGCTATAATCGTCATAATGTTTATCCGCTACTTGGTTTTGAAAAGTACATCACCATTGATGACTTCAAAAAGACAAAAAAGAACATGTATGGTCGTCATATTTCAGATGAAGCTGATAGTCAGCGCATCATTAAAGAATATGAGGATTATGTAGATGAAAAAGGTGATGACGAAGGCTTTATGATGTTTAATGTCACCATTCAAAATCATAGTCCATTTACCGATGAGGGACTTCCAGATGAAATCAAAATCAAAAATGTGGATGGTATCCCTGAAGCTGACCAGTTTGTTGATCAAATTAAAGCCAGTGATGATGCTTTAGAAACTTTAGTCAGTTATTTCCAGTCGATTGATGATCCAACGATGATTGTTTTCTTTGGTGACCATCAGCCAAAAGTTGAAGAAAAACTCTATGAATCATTGAATACGACAGCTAACGTGCCAGAAGGCTATGAAGACTTTTGGAAGAATATCACTCAGTTCATGATCTGGACCAACTATGACATCGAAGAACAGGAAGATGTCAATATCAGTGCCAATTATTTTAGTTCGCTGATTCTTGAAACAGCTGGTTTAAAAACAACAACTTATCAGCATATGACATCAGAAATACGCAAAAAGATTCCTGTGATCACAAAGCGCGGTTATGTGGGTGATGATCATAAGTTCTATGACCTTGATGATGAAGCATCTCCATATTATGACTTGATTCAACAATACAACTATGTTGAATACAATAATATCTTTGATGTCAAGAATCGCTATAATCAGATGTTCGACCTTAACTAACAAGACAGTCTTAAATGACCAAATGTGGTTGTTTAAGACTGCTTTTTTTATTGAATGATGATACAACTGAGCGTTTTGCCTTTTTCCAAATTAGAACAGAAAAAGGGGGATTTATATGACTTTAAATGTAACGGAACATATCACAAAAGCGCTTTGAAAATCAGATGAATTTGAATAATTTTGAGAGTCCGAATTTGGTAGGCGTTTTTTTCGATTTTTGACAAAAAAAGTGGCAAAGAAAAGGCAATGAAACATGAAAGATTATTGACAAGTAAGACAAAGAAAATTAGAATTTAACTATGGTATTATTTTAGGGGTACTAGGCATATTTAATGCTTTTTTATGTCTAAAGGATACACATCTAGAAGAGGGAAAGTAAAATATGAAAAAGTATATTATCAAACGAATCCTTCTTGCAATCGTAACGGTCATCGTTATCAGTATGATCACATTCTTCCTAATGAATGCGATTCCAGGAGGCCCATTCAACAGTGAAAAGGCAGTCAGCCGTGCCACTATGGCTGCGCTGCAAGCCAGATACAATCTGGACAAACCAATCATTGTGCAATACTTCCTTTATATGAAAGGTATTATTCATGGTGATTTTGGCGTCAGCTTAAAAACAGGACGCAGTATCAGTGGCATTATCGGTGAAAGTTTCCCAATCTCAGCTCAGCTTGGTTTAATGGCTGCTTTCCTTGCTATCATCGTTGGCTTGGTTTTAGGTGCAATTGCTGCATTAATGAGAAACAGATGGCCTGACCGTTTAATCGTTTTCTTAACAACGTTATTAACGGCTATGCCTTCATTCGTTCTTGCAACATTCTTATTATATGTCTTCTGTATGAAACTCGGCTGGGTACCAGTATGGAGTGCTGAATCCAATAACTTGATTTTACCAATCATCGCTCTAGCCGCTTATCCAATGGCATATATTACCCGTCTGACAAAAACATCAATGCTTGATGCTTTAGGTCAGGATTACATTAGAACAGCACAGGCTAAGGGTGTTCCACCAGTCAAAGTTATTTTCTTACATGGTTTAAGAAATGCCTTGATTCCTGTTATCACTTATGTTGGTCCTATGATTGCTTATATCATCACAGGTTCAATGGTTGTTGAAAACATCTTCACAATCGGTGGTTTAGGTTCTAAATTCGTCACTGGTATCACAAACCGTGACTACACATTGATTATGGCAACCACATTGTTCTTAGCCATTATCATGGTCATTGCCAATCTCATTACTGATATTGTCTACAAACTCGTAGACCCACGTATTAAACTCGACTAATGGAGAGAAAGGAAACAATTATGGACGAAAAGAAATTTAAACCTTTTTCTGCACAAGTAGACATGTCACAGTTTGAAAAGGCAACAGAAGAAGAAAAACGTCAGCAGGACGTTATGGGTGAATCAACGACCTTCTTTAAAGATGGTATGCGTCGTTTGCGTAAAAACCCACTCGCGATGGCATCATTAATTGTCATTATCTTACTTATTATCATTATCATATTTGCTCCATTCGTTGTGCCATATAGCTATGCACAGATCATTAAAGATGGTCCAAATATGTCACCATTTGTTTACAGCCCATCAGAATTACAAAGAATTGCTGCTGGACAGAATGTTTTCCCACATATCTTTGGTACAGACTCACTAGGTAGAGACTACTTCATCCGTGTCGTTTACGGTGCTCGTGTTTCTCTAAGCGTAGGTTTCTTTGCATCAATCTTAGTCTTAATCATTGGTACATTATATGGTGCTATTTCTGGTTACCTTGGTGGTCGTGTTGACTTAGTCATGATGCGTATCGTTGATATCATTTATTCATTACCTGATATGCTTCTGATTATCTTATTATCAGTTGTATTACGTGATACTTTAGCCAATGCCATTAAAGGAACGGTATTAGCGAAAATCGGTACAAACATGATTTCACTGTTTATCGTTTATGGCTTATTGTACTGGGTTTCAATGGCACGTTTGATTCGTGGTCAGATCTTGACATTAAAGCAGAATGAATACATCTTAGCAGCTCAGGCTACAGGTGCTTCAACACCATGGATCATCTTCAAACACATTATTCCTAACTGTTTATCAGTTTTGATTATTACAACAGCTTTACAGATTCCATCAGCTATCTTTACTGAAAGTTATCTGTCATTCTTAGGCTTAGGTGTATCTGCACCAATGCCATCTCTTGGTTCTCTTGCGAACGATGCTCGAAGCGGCTTACAGAGCTATCCACTAAAACTTATCTTCCCTGCAGTGACAATCGTATTGATCGTATTGGCATTGAACTTACTTGGTGATGGTTTACGTGACGCATTCGACCCTAAACTGAATAAGTAGGAGGATGCAGAATGGATACTAAATATGTATTAGAACTTAAAGACCTTCGTACTAGTTTTACAACTGATAAAGGTGAAGTTAGAGCCGTTAATGGTGTTACATTCACTCTTGAACCAGGTAAGACTTTAGGTATCGTAGGTGAATCTGGTTCTGGTAAATCAGTTACAGCTTATTCAATTATGCAAATCTTATCTGCAAACGGTAAGATTGATGGTGGTGAAATCCTTTATAAGGGTGATGACCTGACAAAATGGAATAAAAAGCAGATGGCTGAATTCCGCGGCAAATGCTGCTCAATCATTTTCCAGGACCCAATGACTTCACTTAACCCTGTTTTCACAATTGGTTATCAGTTAGAAGAAGCGATTCTTCTTCACACTAATCGTAACAAAAAAGAAGCAAAAGCACGTGCAGTCGAAATGTTGACACTTGTTGGTGTTAACGAACCAGAAAAACGTGTTGAACAATATCCACATGAATTATCCGGTGGTATGAGACAGCGTGTTATGATCGCTATGGCATTAGCTTGTGAACCTGATATTTTGATTGCTGACGAACCTACAACAGCACTTGACGTTACTATTCAGGCACAGATTCTTGAATTGATCAAAGACTTACAGAAACAATTAGGTATGGCCGTTATCATCGTTACTCATGACTTAGGTGTTATCGCTACAATGTGTGATGAAATCATCGTCATGTATGGTGGTCGTGTTTGTGAACGTGGTACTGCAGATGATATCTTCTACAGTCCTGCTCATGAATACACAAAAGGTTTACTTCGTTCAATCCCAACGACAGAAAACAATGGTGAAAGATTAGTGCCAATCGGTGGTACCCCAATCAACTTGCTCAACATGCCTAAGGGCTGTGCTTTCTGTCCACGTTGTGATGAAGCTATGAAAGTTTGTCTCGATCAGGTTCCAGAAGAAATTAAAGTCGGTGATACCCACTACGCATCTTGCTGGATGAATATTAAAAAAATGTATGAAGGAGGAAAGGCCTAATGAGTGATAACGAATATTTATTGGAAGTCAGTCATTTAAAACAGTACTTCCCAATCCGTCAGGGCTTTAAAACTATTCCTCTTAAAGCAGTTGATGATGTTTCATTCTATATCAAACCAGGCGAAACATTAGGCTTAGTTGGTGAATCAGGATGTGGTAAAACAACTGTTGGACGTTCAATCTTACGTCTTTATACACCAACTTCAGGAAGTGTTAAATTCAATGGTGAAGAAGTCACTGCCGATAATATCCATCGTTTACGTAAAGAAATGCAGATGGTATTCCAGGATCCTTATTCTTCACTTGACCCACGTATGACAGTTGAAGACATCATTGGTGAACCATTAGATGTTCATAAGCTTTATACCACTAAAGAAGAACGTCGTCAGAAAGTTCTTGAACTTATGGAAACAGTTGGTCTGAACGCTGAACATGCAATGCGTTATGCACACGAATTCTCAGGTGGTCAGCGTCAGCGTATCGGTATTGCCAGAGCATTGGCAGTTGATCCTAAGTTCATCGTCTGTGACGAACCAGTTTCTGCTTTGGACGTTTCTATTCAGGCACAGGTTGTCAACATGTTTGAAGACCTGCAGAAAGAACGTGGTCTTGCTTATCTGTTTATTGCGCACGACTTATTAGTCGTTCAGCATATTTCTGACCGTATCGCAGTTATGTATCTTGGTCATTTGATGGAAATGGCTGACGCTGATGAATTGATGAATAATCCAATCCATCCATATACAGCTTCACTTCTGTCAGCTGTACCTATTCCTGATCCAAAGACTGCAAGAGCTAGTCAGCGTATCGTCCTTGAAGGTGACGTACCTTCACCATTAAATATGCCAAGTGGTTGCCCATTTAGAACACGTTGTCGCTATGCAACAGAAAAATGTGCTCAGGAAATGCCACCATTGACAGACCGTGGTGATGGTCATGTTGTAGCCTGCTGGAATAAATAAAAAAGTTATTACGACGCAAGATGAGTCATTGAGAAATGAGTCATCTTTGCGTTATAATATAAAACAAGAGAGAGGTTCTATATAATTTTTGGAGGGTAAAAGAAATGAAAAAACTATTTGCAATGCTTACTGCATTAGCACTTGTCGTATCATTGGTCGGTTGTGGTTCTTCAAGCAATTCTGGTGCTTCTACTTCTAACCTACATTGGGAAGAATATGACAAGATGATTGCTGACATCAGAACTGAATCTGATTTAGCAAAACGTGCTGAATTAATGCACGAAGCAGAAGATAAGTTAATGGATACATGGTGTGTATTACCTATCTTCTATTACAATGACACATTCATGATGAAAGATTACATGAAAGGTGTTGTTACAACTAAGTTCGGTATGAAATTTTTCAATACTGCAAAATTAGAAAATGGCGCTAAGAAAGCTAATATCATGTTAGCTTCTGAACCTGATTATCTTGACCCAGCTCTTAACAGCTCAGTTGATGGTGGTTGCTTAGCTTCTAACTCTTTTGAAGGTTTATTAACTTATAACTCAAAAGAAAAGCTAGTTCCTGCTTGTGCTGAAAAGTATGAAGTATCTAAAGATGGTACTACTTATACTTTCACTATGAGAGATGGTTTAAAATGGTCAAATGGTAAAAAATTAGACGCTAAAGATTTCGTTTATTCTTGGAAACGTGCTGCAAGTGCTGAAACAGCTGCTGACTATGCATACTTATATGAAATCTTTGCAGATTGTCAGTATGATGATGATGGCAACTTCACAGGTTTAGGTGAAGAATCAGTAGTTGCAAGTGAAGATGGTAAAACTTTAACTGTTAAGTTAAATGGTGTATGCCCATACTTCCTTGACTTATGTGCATTCCCTGCTTTCTTCCCAGTTTACGAAGAAACAGTTACTGCAAACAACCCTGATGGTACTACTCCAGGTGGTTGGTGCACAGACGCTGGTGATTCATTCGTATGTAACGGCCCTTACGTATTAAAGAGCTGGTCTCATGACGAACAGATGGTTTACGTTAAGAACGAACATTATCGTGATCCTAAATCAGTATCAATCGGTACATTAAACTTCATGTTATCTTCTAACGATACTGCAGTTTATGCAGCTTATCAGGCAGGTAACCTTGATTTCATCGACACAGTTCCTACAGATGAACTTGCAAAATTATTAAAGAAAAAGAATAAAGAACTTCACGTAGTAGATCAGCTTGGTACAAACTATGTATGCTTCAACTACAAATCATCTATCTTCAGTGATTTAGGTCTTGATGAAGAACAGGCAGCTAAATTCCGTCATGCTCTTTGCTTATTAATTGACCGTGATACAATCATTAAGAACGTTGGTTTAACTGGTCAGACTCCTGCAACTTCATTCATTCCTGCAGCTGCTTCTGATGGTAATGGTGGAACTTTCCATAATAAAGATTACTACCAGATCAAAGACTACCAGAAGAACGTTGATGAAGCTAGAAAATTACTTGAAGAAGCTGGCTTCACATTCAAAGACGATGGTACAATGAACGAAACAGTTTCATTCACTTATATCACTAATGATTCAGGCGGAAACGTTAAAGTCGCTGAAGCATTACAGGCTGACTTCGCTCAGGTCGGTATCGATATGAAGATCGAAACTGAAGAATGGAACGTATTCTTAGAAGACCGTAAAGCAGGTAACTACGACGTAGCTCGTGGCGGTTGGATCATGGACTATGATGACCCAATCAACATGCTTGAAATGTGGACTACAAATTCTGGTAACAATGATTGCCAGTTCGGTCGTTAATAAAAATTCCACATACTAGAACTTCTCTATGACGGCACAGATTTCTGTGTCGTCCTTTTTTTATGCCAACATTACTACACAAGACGACTAGGAAAAAGTTGGGCTAAATACTATTGTAATAGGATTGTTTGGGGCGAAGACAATGATGTCATAATCTGTTTAGACGATAATTAAGACAAAAGAAAAGATCACTTTTGTGTGATCTTTATTAAATTATTCAGTTGGGAAAATATCACCAATTGTCTCGTAAGTGATTGACTTAATCTTTAAATCCTTGATGATTTCGGCATCATCCATATCATTGACATCAGTTAATGAACCATCAAATACGACGATGAAACTGTAAGGTCCATGGTTCATATAGAATTCCATATCAACCAGGTTGTAACCAAATCCTGTCCAACCATCATCGGTCAAATCTTTACCGGTTTTACCAATCCATTTATCAAGTTCTTCCTGAGAAGGAATGCCTTCAGTTAGATTTTCAATTTTTTCAAATTCAAGTGATGAGACGATTTCTTTGACTTCTTTGTTTTTTGCTTCGAAGTCTCCAGTATCTTCAATACTCCAGATTTTTTTTGAAATGTCTTTTGGAAGATCTAAGAGAACACGATAGTAAATACCATCGTATTCAAAGCCATATCCAAATAACTTCTCATCATAAGTTATTTGTTCATTAGAGATATCATCTCCTAATGCAAAGATATCACCCATTGTCTTAAGTGAGTCAATTTTGGCTTGGTTATCTGCTGATGAGCCATCAGACTGACTAGAGCAGCCTACTAATACCAGCATGAAAGCAAGCAATAGTCCAATTATTCTTTTCATAGCATACTCCTTTTCAATTTATAGTTTTATTATATCATAGTCATTTTTCTTTATCGTAAAAGTCTTTCACTATCAAAAAATTTAATAGCTATAGTAGTTCGTTTTATTTGACATAAGTCATCAGTTCATCCCAGGTGATATCTGTGATTCGGGCAATGATTTCATCAAGTTGAGGGACACTCAACTGATAAAGAAAAGCAAGATTATGGTTAGGAAAACGATAATCAAGAATAGTAAAAGCTGTCGTAATACGTATTTGACGAATTTGTTCGTCATAATCAGTGCTGAACATGTCCATAGTCAATTCCTCCTAGCGATAGAAAGCACGGTATGCAGTAAAGCTGTGGATAATCAACAGGAATAAGAATCCTGTCTGTACAAACATAATAGTGCAGTCGAAAATGCCATGAATCATGACGATGACTACAAAAGCAATAATCAAACCAAGAAGGTTGTTGTTGATACGATTACGCTGTAAATGGAAAATATCCTTTAAAGCGTCAATGACATATGGTATGACTAAAGCAATACCAACGATACCAAAGCAAAGCAACGCATCGATATAGATGTTGTGAGAATGTTGAGTTGGGTGCCCATTATACAACTTATAGATATGATTATAAGTGAATGGACCTTCACCAAAGAGGAAGTGAGTCTTGATATTCATCAATGCCACCTTCCATATTTTCATTCTGACGCCTAAATAAGAAACCAGATTAGCAGTTCTAGGAATCATATCAGGATTAAGAGCGAAGAAACCAGCTCCAAGAGCGGCAGCAGATGTAATGATGGCACTAATCTTACGGTTGTGATTCGCAAACAGCATCATAATGATCGCAATCAGCAAGGCTGGCCAGGCAGTACGACAACCTGTCAAATAAAGGACAAATAAGTTGAGGAAAATGATAAGTGATAATTCACTGATTCTCCTGATATTGTATAAAATGTATTTCTTGTTGATTGTACGTAACAGTTTATAAAAGGTAATAGCGACAAAGAATTCAATCATCATCGCATAATAATTGGCATTGAAATAGAATGAATTGATGCGGTATTTTGGGGTATTGAAGACAATGATTTCAATCTGATCAATATCAAACTTATTGAGAATACCTACATACTCAATCAAGGCATAGACAGCCGAAATAACACTCAGCCAGATGATGACATCAACCAGAAATTCAAAGAGTGCTGGGGTGACATGCTTGCGGTAGAAGAAGATGAGACAAAACTCATTGAGAATACCTAAGGCAGTCGCCAGCCCCATCATATTGCCATAAAACAGACTGACTGCTGCTGATAACAAGCAAAATGCGACAATATATTTACCATGAGTTGTACGGCGGAAAGATTCCTGAATTTCTCCTGTGATCAACAGACGGATGACAAGAAAGATATGAACTGCCCCGCACAAATAGAAAGGCAATATTAATGCGAAAACAGCGACGATAAGATAGCGCTGATCATGGGAAAAGTTATCCCTTAAAAATTGTATACCAAACATTGAATACCCTCCGTTATTTTATTTTACTATTTTTATATAAGTGAAACAATTATCTTCAACCATGAAGCGAGGATTTTATCGTAAATCTTACGATAAAAACGTTTTCTCGACTTCTTTTTTTTGATAGGATATTAATGATTACAAAAGGAAGATTCTATGAAGTATTTATATATATTCAATTACTTTTCTCAGTTTGAAGAATCATTGGCTCATGGTGAATTCAGAGCCATCTTCAACGAAGAGTATCAGCGCTATTACTTTACGGATATTGATTATCCCTACAGTCGTAGTGTGTTCATCAAAGAGCGTTTGACAATCTGGCATGAAGGTCAAACAATTGAAGAACTTGTTGAGAAGTTATATCAGGACAATCTCTATTATGAGGACTTTAAGATCCTTTATTATAAAAATAAAATCACCCATGTCGATTATCAGGAATCACTGCGTTGGTGTCGTCGTTTGAGTGATCCAATTGATGGTTCAACCGATCTGGTGCATCCAAAAGTTGAATTTGCATTGACAAAAATTCATGATACGTTCTATTTTGGACTACTTGAGCATAATCGTGACTGGCATTTACATGAGGATAAGCCTAATTCTTATTCACATTCATTACCGCTTCGTGTCGCCCGTACAGCGGTCAATCTTGGTGTAGGCAAGGAGAGTGATTTAAAAATCATCGATCCTTGTTGTGGTGTCGGCACAGTTGTTCTTGAAGGTTTGTCAATGGGACTCAACATTGTCGGCAGTGATATCAATCGCTATGTTGCTTATCAGGCACGTGGCAATCTTAAATATTATGGCTATGACCCAGAACGTATCTGGCGTCAGGACATTCACGATATTAAAGAAACATATGATCTGGCAATCATCGATGTGCCTTATGGCGTCTTTAGTGCCTTTGATAAAGAAGCACAGCTTGATTTAATCAAGGCCACTTACAAGTTCGCCAAAAAAGTGGTCATCATTTCTCATGATGACTATACAAAAGAAATTGAAGCGATGGGCTTTACCATCATCAATCAGTGTTATTATCGAAAATCAAACTTTATGCGTTATCTAACAACAGTAATGAGGTAGTTTTATGAAACATGTATTTATCCTTTATCATCATAAGAAATCAAGTCATCCATTTATTCCTGTCATTCATCAAGTCATGAAAGGAATGGATTATGACATCTGTATCAGTGAATATATCGATCATGCCAGTGAAATTGTTGAACGTTACGAAGAACCAACCCGCTTTTATAGCGTGGGTGGTGATGGTATGGTCAATCAGGTCATGCAAAAAATCGTTGGTACAGAACATCAGCTTGTTGTCCTTCCATATGGCAGTGGTAATGACTTTACTAGAATCATCTATAAAAAGAGAAATCCTCGTAAAATCTTAGAGCGTTCACTTTATAAAAAAGGCAAACTGGTCGATGTTTTAAAAATCAATGACCGTTATGCCATGAATAGTATCTGTTTTGGCATCGATGCAAGCATTGCGAATGCCGTTCATGACGAAAGCCAATTTAAATTTGTGCCAAGTCGTTATACTTATGCAATCGGCATTTTACAGCGTATTCGCAGTTACAATTTCCCTAATGCTAAAATCGTTGTTAAAAATGATGTTGTTTATGATGGCCCTATTTCTGTTTGTGCGATGATGAATGGTCGTTGTTATGGTGGTGGTTTTTATGTCACACCTCAAGCTGAAATTGATGATGGTATGATGGACTTTACTGTATTACCAAAGATCAAGAAGAAAACATTCCCAAAATATGTCGCTTTAATACTAAAGAAAAAACTTTCATCGCATCCTGATGTGTTAACGATGAAAGTTAAAGAAATGAAAGTTTATACTGAAGTCAGTGCCAATATTGATGGCGATGAAATGCATGCCGATGAATATCACATTAAAGTGGTTCCGGCTGCACTGTATCTTGTCTTTTAAAATCAGAAATAATCGTTTGTACAATTGGTGAAAGATTATCATCTTTACGAGTTGCTACGGCAACATATGTGTCTAATTCTGTATCCATTAAATCCACATGAGCAAGTTCGGTGTCAGAAACAGGCACGACAGACTTAGGAATCAGAGCTACACTTTCAAGCAGTGATGCCCAGGTAATGGCTGTTCGGCAGTCA
This sequence comes from Erysipelotrichaceae bacterium, assembly GCA_017633115.1. Taxonomy (GTDB): domain Bacteria; phylum Bacillota_I; class Bacilli_A; order Erysipelotrichales; family Coprobacillaceae; genus RGIG9341. The sequence continues at coordinate 13,987 of JAGBPZ010000025.1, forward strand.
TCACTAAGAATGTGGATATTTGGTGAGAAATCTAAAGAGTGACAATAGTTGATAATCAGGCGATTGTAGCGGCGATGGACGATCAATGGCTGATCCTTATAATCAATTAAATGATTTTTATCAGGATTGACAAGATGATTAGGACCAACCACGACCATTGGCTCTTTATCCAGATAGATGATGTCAAGACCATGATCATTAAAAGGTGTACGCAACAGACCAATATCGATATCGTGTGAACGAAGGGCATCGACCATTTCTACTGATGTGCCTTCTTTAATGCGGACATTCAGCTTTGGATGGGAGCGAATAAATTGAACAATACGATGCTGTTGCAGCAACGTGCTGTTTGAAGATGTAATACCAATACGTAATGTCTGTGTTGATAAGTCTTCAAGTTCGCTGATTGTCAATTCACATAATGAGAGGACCTGTTGACAACGTTTATAAAACAAACGTCCTGCAGGTGTCAATTTAACGCTTTTATGACCGCGAATCAGCAATGGCTGACCAATTTCTTCTTCCAATGCCTTGAGCTGGATTGATAGAGGTGGCTGTGCCATGTGCAGTTTTCTTGCGGCTTTAGATATAGTTCCTTCATCAACAATTGTTTTGAAGTAGTTCATTTGTCTTAGTTCCATATATCCTCCATATAACTTCAATAGGATTTACATATAAATCCTATCAAATTGGGGAGGATAATTCAAGGAGGGAGCCCATGTATATCAAAAAGTATATCAGTCCATTTAAATGGTATGCCATAGCTGGCTTCTTTTTCAAAATGTGTGAAGCAGTGTTGGAACTGATGGTCCCATATGTTGTCTCATTGATTATCGACCATGGCATTGCCCAGCATAACACGGCTTATATCCTGCGTATGGGTATCGTTATGTATGCATTGGCCATCGGTGGTTATTTATGTGCTTTGGTCTGTCAATATTTTGCATCTTACACGTCACAGTCATTTGGTACCTTGATGCGTCGAGATATGTATAAAGCCATCAACCAATATGATTATGAAATTCTTGATGTGGTTGGTACACCAACACTCATCACGCGTTTAACGAATGATGTCAATCAGTTACAACTCGCAGTTGCGATGTTCATACGTCTGATTTCACGTAGTCCACTATTGATTATTGGTTCCATCGTGATGTCTTTTATCATCAACTGGCGCATTGCGCTTGTCTTCTGTATCGTAGCACCACTTATTGGTGGGACGATTTATCTCATCATGACGCGTACGACGCCATTGTTTTCTCACGCGCAAAAGGTTCTTGATGAAGTCTCTTTGATTACTCGTGAGAATCTCTCCGGTGTGCGTGTCATTCGTGCTTTCAACAAACAGGAGCAGGAACGTACCCGTTTTAAAGAAAAAACGGCACAACAGCGTGATGAACAGATCCATGCTGGTCATCTCAACTCGATGATGACCCCACTGACAACCGTAATCGTCAATAGTGGTATTATTATGGTGCTCTATTTTGGTTCATTCCAGGTCAATACCAGTACAATTACACAAGGTGATATCGTAGCCTTGATCAATTATATGAATCAGGTCTTATTATCAATGTACCAATTGTCAGGTGTTCTTTCTATTTTGACCAAAGCTGCAGCTTGTTATCACAGAGTTCAGGAAGTACTTGACATTCATTCGCCATATGTTGATGGCAACAAGGGAATGCCAGAAAGCTATGACCATTTGATTGAATTTGATGATGTTTCATTCTCATATGCTGAAGGTCATGCACTCTCTCATATTTCCTTTGTCGTTGATGACCATGAAACAATTGGTATTATTGGTGGTACAGGTTCTGGTAAGTCAACACTGGTCAATCTGATTCCACGTTTCTATGAAGCTACAGAAGGCAGTGTGAAAGTCAAAGGGCAAAATGTCAAAGATTATCCATTCGCGACATTGCGTTCCATGATTGGTGTTGTGCCACAGTTGGCTGTACTGTTTTCGGGAACGGTGAAAGATAATCTTCTTTGGGGCAATAAAAATGCGACTGCTGAAGATATTCAACAGGCTTTGATCAATTCCCAAAGCGCTGAAATCATCAACGGTATGCCTGATGGTATTGATACCATGATCGAACAGGGTGGTAAAAACATTTCTGGTGGTCAACGTCAGCGACTCACGATTGCGCGTGCCTTAATCAAGAATCCAGAAATTTTGATTTTAGATGACAGTGCCAGTGCTTTAGACTTTGCGACAGATGCTGCGTTAAGAAAAGCTCTTAAGACTTTGTCTTGTACGACAATTATTGTTTCCCAGCGTGTGTCGGCATTGATGCATGCTGATCATATTATCGTTTTACGCCATGGTGAACTTGAAGGTATTGGTTCCCATGATGAATTGATGCAGTCCTGCCAGCTCTATCAGGAAATCGTGCGTTCACAGATGGAAGGTGGTGACGCATCATGAAGAAACAAAGTGTCTTAAGTCGTTTACTATCATTCTGTCGTCCTTACCGCCATTATCTGATACTTGTCATCGTCTTCTCATCAATTAATATTGTATTTACCTTACTGACACCAATTCTTATTGGTCAGGCAGTCGATACATTAGTGGTCGGCAATGTTGATTTTACACGTCTCTATCTAAAAATCGGTCAGATTGCACTGTCCGTTGGTCTTACAGCACTCTTTAATATGCTTGTGATGCGTACATCCAATACGATGACTTATCGTATTACCAAGGACTTACGTGATCAGCTCTTTGATCAATATCATGATGTACCTATATCCTATATCGATTCCCATGCCCATGGTGACTTAATGTCACGTATGATTGCAGATATTGATTTAATGGGTGATGGTCTATTACAAGGTTTCACAAATCTGTTCTCAGGTTTAGCCACGATCATTGGTACGATCTTCTTCATGTTGTCGATCAATGTTTCGGTAGCTTTGATTGTCATTGTCTTGACACCTTTATCTCTGGCAGTTGCTTCAATCATTGCGAAATATACTTATCAGTTCTTCCAGGAACAGCTCGCCATTCGTGGTGAACTCTCAGGCTTTGTTGAAGAAATGATTGGCAATCAGAAAACGGTTAAAGCTTTCTCTCACGAAAAAGATAATGAAGAAGTCTTTGATGAAATCAACCAGAGACTATTAAAAAGTGGTGTCAAATCACAATTCCTTGGTGCGCTTGTCAATCCATCAACCCGTGTGGTCAATGCGATTGTGTATGCGTCAGTCTGTCTTGTTGGTGCATTCAACGTTGTCAGAGGTGTGATGAGTGTTGGTAACCTATCAAGCTTCTTAGCCTATGCCAATCAGTATACAAAACCATTCAATGACATCTCTAATGTCTTTACCGAACTACAAACAGCACTTGCCTGTGCTGATCGTGTATTTAAGGTGTTAGACGAACCAACGCTTATCGAACCAGATGATCCGATTGTCATCCAGGATGTAGAAGGTGTGATCGATATCAAAGATTTAGCGTTCTCATATGTCAAAGAAAGAGAACTCATCAAAGAATTCAATCTTCATGTTGAACCAGGTCAGACTATCGCCATTGTTGGACCAACCGGTTGTGGTAAAACAACGTTGATCAATCTATTGATGCGTTTCTATGATCCGGATTCAGGCACTATCAGTGTCGATAATGTCAATACTCAGACTATGAATCGTGTTGATTTAAGACGACTCTATGGTATGGTTCTTCAGGATTCATGGCTCTTTAAAGGTACAATTCGTGACAACATTGCCTTTGGCAGTGATCAGGCTACGGATGAAGATATTATTAATGCAGCGAAAAATGCGCATGCCCATAATTTCATCAGGCAATTAAAGCAAGGTTATGATGCGATGCTTGCCGAAGAAGGTACTAACTTATCTCAAGGTCAGCGTCAGCTGTTATGTATTGCACGTATCATGCTTGCCGATCCGCCAATGTTGATACTTGATGAAGCGACATCTTCAATCGATACCCGTACTGAACGACAGATTCAGGAAGCTTTTGATACGATGATGGAAGGCCGTACGACCTTTATTGTTGCTCACCGCCTATCAACAATTCAAAAAGCTGATCAAATCATCGTCATGAAAGATGGGCATATCCTTGAACAAGGCAATCATAAGGAACTGCTTAAACTGGGCGGCTTCTACCACACGCTTTATTATAGTCAGTTTGATGTACAGGAGGTTTAATTTATGAAACAACTATATCTTATGCGTCATGGTGAAACATTGTTCAATGTTCGTCGTAAAATCCAGGGATGGTGTGATTCACCACTGACAGACAATGGTATCAATCAGGCGAAAGCCGCTGGTGAGTTACTTAAAGGAATTCCTTTTGATCACTATTACAGCTCAACTGCAGAACGCAGCTGTGATACTTTGGAATATGCTGTTGGTCAGGTCAACTATACCCGTCTTAAAGGTTTAAAGGAGCGTAACTTTGGTATCTTTGAGTCAGAAAGTGAAGACCTTCACCCAAGGAAAGATGGTCACATCGATTTTGACGGTACTTATCCTGTCTATTATGGTGGGGAAACAAGTGAAGAGGTTGCCATTCGTCTGCGCACGACATTGGAAGAAATCATGGAAAAAGAAGACCACAACATTGTCCTTGCTGTCAGTCATGCTGGTGCTTGTATGGGCTTTATGTCAACAGTCATTGGCAGAGAAAACATTCATAAAATCCGTATGACTAACTGTGCTATTTTAAAATTGACCTATGATAATCATGAATTCAATTTTGTTGAAATCATGACGCCAGACATCTAAAAGGTCAGCCAAGTATGTCTTAAACAAATATAACTATTAAGGAGGGAGTGAATGCTCCCTCCTGTTTTCTTTAAATGTGTTATATATAGTTTGTGCATCAGGATTCGTATTTATTTAATGAGTATTATAAAATTGATATAATAAATAAGACAGAGAGTAAAAGGATTAAATGATATTTGTAGTGGCATTATTAAATAATTCTTATTTGGTTCACTGGGAGGGTAAAAAGTATGCAAAATACAATTGTTCTATCCGCAAGTACATTGCGCATAGGTAGGGATGGCATTGTAACAAGTGACGATGCTTTTTATAAAGATGATGAAGGTAAAGAAATCGTTATTAGTCAGTATTATAGCCAGTTGGAACCTGTAATCAGGTATATGTTAAGTGTCATAAACACAAGAAATGACATCACTGATAAAACTTTAAATATAGTAATGCTATGTACTGAGGAAGTAAAGAATGTCGCTTCATTCAAAGAAAAAAACGGAAATGACTATTGTATGAATGCTGTTGAGTATTTAAAACATAGAATTAATGTATGTGAAGAAAAAGAAACGGGACAAACTATCGATTTTGAGACTATAGATTTAGATAAACGTAAGCCCTATAAGGCAATAAGAGAAACTATTGAAAAAATCAGATCTATTAAAGCGGAGACTAATGATGTTAAGGGGCTTTTTTGGGTAGATGTTCACGGAGGACTACGACAAATTGCGATGGCGCTTGAGGCAATCATTTCATTACTTGAAATAGATGAAATTATTCCCGACGATATTTTTTCAGTTGAGTATAGCCGAGAAGAGAATAAATCAGAAATCACAAATGAAAACGAACTCTTTAAAATTTAAGATTTTGTATCAGGTATGAATGATTTTATCAATTTTGGTAATGCAGATTTATTGGAACAATATTACGAGAAAAGACTGATAGAGCCAAGTGTGAGCCGAGTTGTTCACGCAATGAATCTTATTGCTAAAGGAACTCAGTTCTGCGATATGGTTACATATAAAAATGGATTGGAAGAGATGAAAAGTGCCTTAGCAGATATAAAAGAAAAAGAACATGATGACTTTTTAACGATATTTATTGAATATATTGAAAAGAGTTTTAAGAGTTCTTTTGACGAAATCCTAAAATCACCGATCCCCATCATTGAGCGTTGTATCGAAAAGAAGCTGTATCAGCAGGCATTGACTTTTATTGAATCGACCATGCCAGAGTATATTGTGGATTTAAAAATTCTTTATGCAACAAAAGATACAGAAAGAAACATTTCTAAGTGCAAAAACAGATACGAATCAGACAAACAATTTATTGTTAATCAATATATTAATCAACATCTCATGTATTTTAGTAAAGAGCCGAAGCGTGATTTAAAAAAGGCCATCAATGAATTCTCTTATTATTATTTAAATAGGTTTGAGAAATCAGATGATAATTCTAATATTTCATGTATGAAGTCGCTTGATTTTAAAAAGAATAATCAAATAAAGAAGATAGTAAGAGAAAAAAAGACAGTAAAAGAGTTTGTTATTAAGATTAGAAGTGATTATTTAAATAAATACAGTAAAATGGATCAGCAGGTTGGAATGTTTTTAAGGATGCATAAAGCTCTGAAAAGCGTGAGAAATATGTTCAATCATACGATAGCTGATGAACGACCTGATATGGATGCAATTATTAATACCATGAAATTATATGTTGCTTATGCCAAACGTATTGAAAATCTAGTGAGGAAATCAGATGGGACAATTTATTAATTTTAGTAACCATCCAAGCTCTTTATGGTCAAGTGAACAGATTGATGCATCAAGGCAATATGGTGAGATTATTGACATTCCTTTTCCTTCAGTTTCACCGAATTTTAATGAAGCACAGTTAAAGGATTTTGGCAAAGCATATGTGGAGAAAATAATCAGCATGAATCCTTCATGTGTTATGGTTCAGGGAGAATTCACGCTCTGTGTATTTGTTATTAATCAGCTTATGGATTATGGGATTAAAACAGTTGCTGCCTGCAGTGAACGTAAAGTGGAAGAAAGTGACCAAATGAAAAAAGTTTACTTTCAATTTGTAAAATATAGGGAATATGTGAGGTGATAAAACATGGATGATTCATACTTAGCACTGTATGATGTAAGGGGCATTCAAAATTATATTTATAGAACTGCAAAATTAGCGGATGTCATTGGCGCGTCTGTTCTTGTTGAAAATATCATTCTTGAAGCATTAAAGTATTCAATAGCTGTATTGGATACTTCTCTAGATTATTGCTTAGACTGGTATGATTCAAAGGATGTGTTTGAATACAAGGATATGAATCAGTATGATATTGAGGTTTTATTTATAGGTGGTGGTAATGCCTATGTCCTTTTCAAAACAAAGGATACTATGCGTGAAATCAATAAGATTATGTCACGTTACATTCGCGAGAAAACATACTCGTTAGAATTAGTATGTGCTTTTGTAAAGAAGAGTGAACATTATTCTAAGGATTATGTTAGTCTCATTCAACAACTGAACGAGGTCAAAGCACAGATTACAAATGTAAAACCTATTGGTGCATTGCCAATTATGGAAGTTGAAATCATGACAGGCTATCCAATCATTAATCAACGTCAAGAAAGTACCGAAACAGTATCTAAACGTAAGGCAAAACCTGAAGAAGATGAAACAAAGATTCTCGATAATCTGGTAACGCAAAAAGGTGAAGACAGTCTATTGGCAATCGTTCATATCGATGGCAACAACATGGGACAGCGCATTGTGAGATTAATTGCGGATATAGAAGACTATGGAACTGCCATTAATACGATGAGAAGACTATCATACAATATCAATAAATATTACCAGTATGCCTTTAATCAGACAAAAGAATATTTTGACGCTAAGAGAAGCAAAGAGGGTAAAAAGACTATTCGTCCAATTATTGTTGCAGGTGATGATATCACTTATATTTGTAATGATCTTTATGCATTAGATTCTGTAGAATACTTTTGTCAATTGATTGCAAATCATGCAATAAATGAACAACCTGGCCAAGCTCCTGATCTTGAACAATATGGCTTTAGTGTATGTGCTGGAGTGGCTTTTGTTGGAAGTCATTTCCCATTTTCAGTAGGCTATAATGTGGCTGAGTCATTGGTCAAGTCTGCTAAAGAGTTTGCCAAAAAGAAGGAAAATAAAGATGGTGAACGAATTGGTAATTATGTTGATTATCAAATTGTAAAAAACATTCACTGTAGTGATTTAAAAACAACTAGACTACGCGAATATGTTACACCATTAGGTGAGAATTTGATTAATAGACCTTACTACATCAAAGTCGAATCTGATACAGAGAAGCTCAAAAGCATGGATCAAACGATTCATAGTTATCGTCAATTGAGAAGTAATGTTGAATATTTTGCAAATAATGAACATATTCCTAAATCATTTGTGAAAGAGATTCGTAATACATATTCACTTGGATCTCATTATATGAGAGAGTTAGTTGCTTTTTTAGAGTCACGTCAGTACCAAATGCCAGAGCAGAAAGATCACATGGAAATGTACGATCAAAATAAAAATGCATTATACTACGATGCTATTGAACTTGTTGACCTGTTCGCATTAGCTAAGAAGGGAAGTGATTAAGTTGAGTCATTACCAAATGAAAATTCAACTATTAAGTGACTTATGTGTCACTAATGGTCATGTCTATAACAGTAGTGTGGACATCGAAGTATGTCAGGATAGTTATGGAATGCCGTTTATCCCTGCAAAGCGTATAAAAGGCTGTTTGCGCGAAGTCGCAGAAGAGTTAAATGAGTGGGGTCAAGCTATTGATATTAATTATATCTTTGGAGTGGAAGGTAATCAGCGTGGTGTATTGACTTTAGATAATGCTTATCTGGAGCATTATGATGATTACCAAAAAGCTCTTGAAGATAAAACAAACAGTTTATGTCATCCTGTTAATGTCTTAAATACATTCACTTATTTGCGCACACAAACGGCAATCAATTATGAAACAGGAGCAGCCGATCAAACATCACTACGTACAATGAGAGTCATTAATAAAGGGCTTGAATTTATAAGTGAAGTTGAACTGCCTGAGAAATATGTGGATCAAATAAAGTTATGCTGTTTAGGATTAAGACATATGGGATTACATAGAACCAGAGGTCTTGGCAGAGTCAAAGTGACATTCGATAAAAAGATTGATTCACTAAATAATGATGAGAATATGAATGGCAATCATCATCTACCTGATAGTGGAGATCGACTTGATTATGTCATTCATCTGAAAGAACCTGTTGTTGTTCAATCTGCTAATCGCAGAGAATTAGAGACACTTGATTATATTGAAGGTGGACAAATTTTAGGTTTGATTGCTGGACTTAAGGGTGATGAATTCATTTCTTTTGATAATGGCACGATTAAATGTACGAATGCCTATCCATATGTGAATCAGACACGAGCACTTGAAGCACCAGCTTCGATGTATGAAGTTAAAGATGATAGTTCAAAGTATTATGACATGATTCATAGAAGCAACGAACCTCTAGAAAGAGTACAAATCAGTCGTATGAAGCACTGTTATATTAGTTATGATGATAAAGGTAATCTAATCAAAACCAATCCAATGACGGAAATGCGTTATCATCATAGAAGACCGAAGGATAAGAGTTATGGTCATGCAATACCTGACGATCCATTATCTCAATTCTACTCTATTTCATCGATTAAAGAAGGACAATCATTTGCGGGTTCTATATATGGTACTGAACAACAAATCAATGATATTGTTGATTTATTGATAAAAAATCCAAATATCAGACTTGGTGCTGGACGTTCATCAGAATACGGACGCTGTATTATTGAACTGCTTGACCGTCAAACGACAAAGAAAGAAAAGAAGACAACTAAACACTTTTATGTCAAACTCAATTCACCTGCAATCATCTATAATGAACATGCATTTGCCTCGGCGGATATTAAAGATTTGAAAGCAGAGATTGAGGCGATGCTAAAGAATGATGATTCAAATAATGAGATTCAGTTATCTAAAGAGGCATCAAGAAACTTTGTCAAGACAACGACGATTGGTGGCTACAATGTTCAATGGCAATTGAGAAAACCTTCTTTAGAAGTATTTGATAAAGGCACAGTCATAAAGTTTGACACCCAAAATGACGTTGTGATTGAGTCAGGACCACGCTGGATTGGTGAAAGAAACAGCGAAGGTTATGGAGAAGTAGAAGTTTGTGATGTTCTTCCTTCGTCATTTGTAGGGTATGTTTCGCAAAAACAAAATGAAAAGAGTTCTTATGAAGAACTGGATTGTTCAACAAATGAACTCTATCAGACTATTGCAAAGACATTATTTAAAAGATATTTAAAAAATCAGGCAATTAATCTGGCAAATCATAATATCAAAACATTTACACCGGGTGTTTTGCGTCCTACAGTCAGCAATATGCTTCTAATGATCAAAGATTTAAAAAATCTAGGTGATGTTAAAGATGCTGTTTATGAACGATATCACAAAAAGACAGAAGGTAAAGATGAGAAGGAAGCAGCAGCTAATAAGATTATTGCAACTATTAAGAATGAATTTAGTACTCAAAGAGAAGCATTTGAAAAAGACTATTGTTTGAAGAATTTTGTTCTTGGACCTAACGTAGAGATGGAATTCTTAAAAGACTATCTTGTCCAATTAAAATATGAGCTAAGGAAGATATCAAAATGAGTATACAGTATAGATATTTTATAAAATTAGAATGTAAGCTCGCATCACCACTCCTGATATCTAGTGGACTAGATGAGACAACAGATGCAGATTTAATACGCAATGGTCAAGATGAATTATTTATTCCAGGTAGCAGTATTGCAGGGGCAATCAGGGAGTATTTAAAAGATAAAAGTAAAAAAATGATGGGTTTTTCCGATGTTAGCGGAAGAGGAAAGATGAGTTCTCTATTGATTGAGGATGCCTTCTTTAAAGACATTCCTCAGACATCCATTAGGGATAGTATTAAATTAGATGACAATAAAATTGTCAGCGAAGGTAGTAAATTCGACTTCGAAATTATTGATACAGGCGCTATGTTCAACATTTTCATGGAATACGTTCAAAGAGATGGAGATAGTCCAATTGATGATTTAGCCATAGTATTAAAAGGATTTGATAGTGGTGAAATTCGTCTTGGCGGTAAGAAGAGTAGAGGCTATGGTCGTATATCTATTGAAAATGCTTATAAAGTCGAGTTCAATGATAAACAAATCAGTGACTATCTTGAATTCTTAATGAATCCTGTTTATAAAGATGCTCAAAAATGGGATTATAAACAGATGTCTCAAAGATATGACTACATGCATATTTCAGTACCATTAAAGCAGCGTGGAGGAATTAGTATAAGACGCTATTCAGCAACTCCTAACGAAGCAGATTTTGAACACGTAACAAGCAATCAATTACCAGTTATTCCAGGAACAAGCTGGAACGGAGCCGTGAGAGCACGCCTCAAATACATACTTCAAGAAATCGGATATGGCAATTTTTCTCAAAAATGTCTTGACGAATGGTTTGGCTATGTTAAAGCTAATGAGGCACTTAAATCTTTAATTATTTTTGGTGAAAGTATCATTAAAGATGCAACAAAAATCACAATATCAAGAAACAGTATTGACCGATTTGATGCATCAACCAAAGATGGTGCTCTATATACAGAGACATCTTATTTCAACGGAACGACAGAATTAGAGATGATGATTGAAAAGAACAATGATCGTCACTACAAAGCATTGGTAGGCATGATTGAATTGATAATGGATGATATTCAAGATGGTTATCTGGCTATTGGTGGTCAGACGTCTATAGGCCGAGGTATATTTGAGGCGGATCATTCAAAGAGTGTCGATTATAGTGGCGACGATTTGAGTAACGCTCAAAAAGAACTTGTTAATTATTTGGAGGAATTATCATATGAAGATGCCAGATAGTATGATGTTTGATACAGACATTCCTGAAAGAGGCTATATTCTGTATTACACAAGACAAGAAGTCGAGCTGATTCCTTTTAATACAGTTAATGAAAGAAATGATATTTTAAAAGATTTTGATTTTCTTGAACTCCATATCTTTGACAATGAGAAAGAGTATCGCATCACAGAAAGCCAAAGTCATCGTTTTAAAGATAAAAAATATATTTCACACTGTGCTAAGTTTCACGAAGATGAAGATGTCTACCGTGAAAGAGTATTGTTGAAAAAGAACTTTACAAATAACGATCGCAAGACAATAACGATTCTCAATAAGCTTGCTTATGATGAGTCAGGAATGTCATATATTGATGATTATAGATTGGTGATTGAAAATGGATAAAAAGATACAATTTGTGAATCCCTATAGTTTTATTCCATTTGGAAAGAAAAAAGGGGAAAATAATCATTCATCAGAAACCCTAAGTGGCAAAATTCATTACACTGTAAAAACAGAATCACCAATATTTGTACCTAATACGTCAAATGATCATATGTTCAAGATAAAATCAAATGAATTAGATGTTAAATTTGATCTTCAATCAGAACTAACAGACGGGCAAAAAGCGGAGATTGCAGATATCAAGAAGAATCATAAATCATATGAATTTTTTTCGTACGAAGACTTAACATCATTTGATTGTGAAAAGTCAGTACATACTCCAGGTGCACCAGTTATTACTGGTAGTGAAGTAAGAGGTATGTTCAGAAATGTGTTTGAAATTTTAACAAATTCGTGCATGTCCTCATTAGGCAGCCAAACAATACTTAGTAAGAGAACGTTAGAATCATTCAAAGCAGGACTAATCAAAAAAGAAAAAGATGGAACATATACGCTTTATCAAGCTAAAGATTATCGATGGCGAGAATACCCAAAAGCATATGGAGATTCTCAATCAAAGCAGAGAAGAGATAAATTTTTCAAACAGGTTCAGTTCCCCGAAGGCACACGTGTTTCATTTAAAAAAATACAACCCAAAAATTCTAGAAGAGCAACTAACCCTATCGCTGTAGATGTTAAAAAATGGAATAAAAATTCGTCGGATTTGAATGGATACATCATTAAAGGTGAAGACTTCTTTTCTAAAAAGAATTGTCATATATTTGCTTTAGATAAACGAGTTGTAGAATATAGTATTGAATTACAGGCGTTAGATATTGTTTTAAAAGAATATCAGAACAATAGTGAGAATAAGCAATATACTGAATACATTAATTCCTTTAAAGATTTTAAAAAGGGAAAAGGAGAAGACTATTTCCCAGTTTATTACAGTCGTATCGAATCGGATGAAAGAGATGAAGTCTATTTATCTCCAGCATGTAAGACGAGAGAAATATATAAAACAGTTGATTATTACCAACCAGCATTATTAAAAATAAATGATGATCACACATTCTCTCTATATAAAGCTAATGATTTTAAACATTTCATTCAATCAGAGGACAAGAAAAAAAAGCTTATACCAGAAGGGGTGACAAACGGCTCCTTAGTGGGATTTGGCTGGTATCAAAATCGCAGAGGTTTATGTGCTAAAAATGCACGATTATTAGATGATAATAGTCTTTCTAATAAGGAAAAAGCAGGTTATGTTAATTTATGTGAGAAAGGATTTAGAAAAAATGTTTTTCATGTTTTCGAACTTTCAAACGAAATGATCAAAAACAACATTTCGATTGGGATACTAGAAAAAGAACTCTCTCATATGCATACTGTTGGTGAATCTGATGAAGGCTATACTGAATCTTTTAAAAAGTTCATTGAGGGCAAAAGTGAATCTTACTTTCCAGTTTATTACTACAATGATCATGGACGATATATGCTTTCGCCTAAACGTAGGAAAAAAGAGATTTTTAAAAACAGATTAGAACGTTTGGCAGGTGCTTTTGCGCCTTGTAAAGATGTGAACCATCTTTGTCCTGCATGTTCATTGTTTGGTACACTTGTAGATGGACGAGGTATATCATCTAAGTTGAGATTTACGGACTTAACTCTTGTAGGTGATTTTAACGCAGATACTTGTTATGGCGATATAGTCACACTTGAACCACTTAACTCACCAAAGCTCAATAATATGGAGTTCTATCTTGAACGTCCTGATACAGCACGTTTTTGGACATATGATTATTATGTAGATAATGAAGGTAAAATTCATATAGAAGATGCTAAATTAGCTGGTAGAAAGTTCTATTGGCATGATTTGTCTGGTATTCACTCGATGGACAAAAAGAACAAACTGAACACTACTATTAGACCGCTCAATCCTGGTGTTGAATTTGAAGGTGATTTATACTTCGATCACATAACCAAAGAAGACTTACAAAGGTTGATATTTACAATTGATGCTGGAAGCAGAGATAATATCGATGATAAAGAATTTGGTTATAAAATTGGAAGTGGCAAACCTCTAGGTTTAGGATCGATCAGAACCAAAGTTGAAAGTGTTTCCTTACGTTGCTATGATCTACGTTCAGGATCAATAACAAAAGAGGACCGTGAATTTACATTACCAGAATCATACAAGGATGTGTATTCTCAGTTATTTGATCAAGATGTCCTATATAACTTTTATAAGATGACCGCTTTCAATTATATTAAAAATCAAGATCTCATAGGATATCCAAAAATCAATGCCAATGATGAAGGCTTTAAATGGTTTGCGAATAATCATAAGGGTCTTAATAGAGATGAAAACAAAATAATAAACATGCCTTTCTCACGAAATAAAATGCTCTATTTGCAATATATGAAAGCATTGGATCCAGAATTAAAAGATACGAGAGAAAAGAAATAGACAAGAAAAAGAGGTTACTATCTATTAGTGGGTAGTAACCTCTGATATTATTTCAAACATTCCAAAGCCTTGTGAATTCTTAGAACCCAAACCACATTCATAAACATATTTTAGGCATTCGGGATCACCTTCTAATAGGTAAATGCCCTTCCAGCCTGTAATATATGTGTTACGTTTGAAAGTTGTTACATATTTATCTTTTAAGCCGATTGCTAAAGGTGTTAGCTTGATGGAAGAAGGCGGCATTTCACCAAATACAGCTAGAAATTTCTTGATGAAATTTCTATTGATATAGCCAGCATAATCCTCATCAAGAGGGTCGTGATAGTAAGTCTTGTTTTCAAATGAATGATAAACAACAAGTGGCGATAACATTTTAATTTTGATTTTAGACGGTATATAATCGCATGTGCCTATTTCATAATAATCTAATGTGATAAGGTTCTTTCCTAAAGTGACATCATGGATATTTGCTAATACATTTGATAATGTATCACAAAAAAATAAATCCGGACTTCTTATTTCCAAATTGACTTTGTTATGAAAATTGATTGTACGTTTATGAGTATTAACTGTATAAACTCCA
>JAGBPZ010000134.1 GCA_017633115.1 Erysipelotrichaceae bacterium
AAAGAACCATGATGGTTACACCCCAAAGTTCTTTATCCAAGGCTCTTACAAACTTAAAACTTTAATTCGCACTAAAGATGATTTGTGCGATTTGGACGATGGTGTGTATTTTAAGAGCAACCCCGACAATGTGTCGGGTACGACTTTGCAAAGTTGGGTAAAAGAGGCTGTTGATGGAGTGACTGATGCGACACCAACTCATAAGAAGAAATGTATACGTGTTGACTACAAAGCTGGTTACAACATTGACTTACCCGTTATGGTGTATGACGAGGATATGGACGAGCATCCTCATCTTGCTGTGAAATACTCTGGTTTTCGAGATGATGATCCGAAAGAGTTCGTTGAATATTTTAATGAACACAAGACGGAGCAGATGAGGAGAATTATCAAATATCTTAAGGCTTTCTTTATGGTATAAATGATATCTTCATTTTATAATATATTTAATGAATGGAGGTCCGTTATGAAAAGAGTTCTATCTACATTACTAACAATTCTATTAACTTTATCTTTAACAGCGTGTGGCAGCAAAAAGTCTGATGAAGCATCAGTCACAAATACTGATCCTGTCATTGAAACTCAAGATAAATCTGTAGACGATGATCAAGGAAATATTGCTGACTGGGCAAAAGCAAAAGACGGTAAAGATGTCGCAAAACAAATCGGATGGGAAAATGATGAATTTGTTGTCCCAGAATCATTTGAATTTAATGATAATACATTTAGTGATCCACAGTTTTCTACTTATTTATCAGTAGGGCAGGCTCTTTATGAATTTGGTGCGATGAGCGTTTATATTCGTAAGGCAGTAGGTATCTATGGTGGTCCTATTACTGATCGCGATATCGAAAAGAATGAATTCTCCAATAAGTGGAAACAGAAAGTGGGCAAATTCAGTGTTGATTGTTATGGCAACGAAAAAGGTTCAGCTATCGTTGCATTATGGGTAGATGGCAGCAAAACATACTGCATTACTTCACAGGGTCTTGGTGGAGAAGATGTTGGTATGCCAGCTGATATCGTAGAAAATCTAGTCAAAGCTGTTAAGTAATGCAAAAAGTCGATTTCACAATCGACTTTTTTATTTGCCTTATTTTGTTTTAACCGATTTAGAAGGAGACCAGGTTGAATAATAAGTTTTACCGCTCACAGTTTTATATGTGCGTACACGTACATAATAAGTCTTTTTAGCCTTTAGTTTAGAAACAGTTTTTGAAGTAGTTTTATATTTTTTGATTTTTACAGTTTTTGCACTTGAAAAATCACTGTATAAACTGTATTGCAACTGATAACCAGTTACCTGAGATGATTTTTTCTTCCAGGTCGCTTTGAATGCTTTTTTCTTCTTCGTCAATTTAGAAATAGTTGTTGGATACGGATTAACTGTCATCGTTGTTGAAGTAGTACCATCATATAGACCATTGAATGTCACAATGATTGTATACTTACCAACATTTTTAATTGCCTTACTACAGCTTAGCGTATAATAATCGCTTGAAATCGTTTGTCCATCTGCATCTTTAACAGTCACTTTTGGACTGAGTGTTTTACCTGTATAAACGACTTCAACATTTTCAATTTGAGATGCAGCAGGGATGATAGATGTATATGAGTAACCACAAGTGCACTCGTGATAGACTTTACCATCAGTAGTAGGGGTTGCCAGCAACGTGATTTCATCTGTATAACTGTGATCATGTAAAATGACGACTGGTGTTAATTCTGAAACATCAACTCTGACAATACCATTATCATCAACAATTGCACCAGTATCAATGACTTTACCATCGACAATTGTCACAATCCTATAAGTGAGATCAGGGTTATAATCTTTTAATTCAATAGTTAATCCTAAAAGACTAACTGATGAAATTTCACCTAAAACTTTCTCACCATCAACGATACTAATATTTGCGCTAACATAGGCAATCACTTCAGATTCATTTTGATCAATTTTATCAAGAATAGTTTGCGTTGATGCATCAGGAACAGTATTGATTGTTAATTCAGCATGAAGACTATGACCTGCTTCTACAGCTGCTTTAATGGCTTCAGATGATGTATCAGGATTTTCATTTTCCAATGCTTCGTCAATACGATCGAGAAGGGCACTGCTGATACTGTCTTTAGCATTATCGTTGACTTCTATATTACCAATCACAGAAGATGAATCAATATTAGTGTTAATATCGATATCATCATTTTCGACTTCTACAGTGTAATGATCATCACAACGAGTACATTGATAAACGATTTCATGCGCGTTTTCAGAGACTTTTTGATAATCATGTCCTAATGCCTTCAAAGTCTCTTCAAGAGTATGTGATGGATCATTTTGACATGTGTAGACCTTTAATCCGTCTTTAATACAAGTAGGCTCTCTTGTGATCACGCCATTATCATAATTATGACCAATAGGGGCAATAGATTCTTCGACGGTTTTACCACAATTCAAACAAGTATATGTTTTAATACCTTCATTCTCACAAGTAGGCGCAGTTGTGACAACACCTTCATCATAATTGTGTCCGATAGCATCAATAGATTCTGTTTTTTCACTACCGCAACTACGACAGGTGTATGTCTTAACACCTTGAGTTTCACAATCTGGAGCAGTTGTTACTATACCTTCGTCATAATCATGTTCAACAGTCACTTTACAAGTTGTTGAAATATCATTATCAGTAGAAATTGTAATAACGGCTTCACCATGATTAATTCCTTTGATCATACCATCTTCTACTGTCACAATGTCAGGATTGCTTGAAGAATAAGTTAATTCAGCACTTGAACCAGCTGGTACAAAAGTAACATCAAGGTTTTGAGTTTGTCCTTCTTTAATAACGATATCTGCAGCTTGAATTGCTGTAACATTTGTAGAAATGACATATTCATATGAGTGGATTTCATCATCTGAATAAGGATTGAAGCATACAGAATAGGTTAGAACACCGTTTTCTAAAGACATGAAGTAGATAGAACCTAATTTACTCTGTGCTTTAGTCAGCTCATAGATGACTTTAGCATTACCATTTAGATCAATACGGTAGATCTTTTTAGCACCATTGATATAGAAATAAGGTTCGAGATAGAGTGTTGTTGAAAAAGCACTGGTGAAATAACTTCCTCCTTCAGCATACCAGGTATCTGTAAAGCTATAGAGTGTTGATGATTTCTTAGTTGAGACATCATATTTCTTTAAGGTTGTTGTTTTATTACTAATAGCTGAATAATAGAGATTGCTGCCATTTTGTATAATGGCATTTTCTGCTTGATAAATAAATGATGTATCACCATTTAGTCTGCTAGGACCGGTGACAATTGTATTATAGGCATCAGATTGATCACCTTTAACCCAGTCAGCAGTCGCATGTGCACTATTAGTAGACTGCATTTCTTCAGTCGTAAGTAGGAAGAAATCATGACGACAATAATTTACATCAGGAGTATACAAAAGTGGGTCATCATGTGTGACATCAATATAATAATAATTGCCATCTACCTTTACTGCATTCCATGCATGATTACCAGCATCTGATGTAATCATCTCACAAGGAATTGAAAGTTCATTCATGTAGTATTTAAAGGCAAGGGCATAACCTTGACATACAGAAGAACCTTCTACAATGTTGTTATACGCATTATATTTACTATAAGTTTGGTCGTATTCACAATGAGTGGCCATATAATCATGAATAAATAAGACTTTCTGAAAATCTGTCCATCCATCTTCAACAAGATTTAATACTTTGGCTGCCTTACTATTAAACAAGGTAATGTCTGAATCGGAATAATCATAATATCCAGGACTGATTTCAGTGACATAGCCATTTGAACCGTAAGAATAGCCAATACCACTTGAAACATAGAATAACTCTGGATGATTATTGATAATCCCATAATAAATAGCGGAAATATTTTCATGAGAAATCTTATATGAAGAAATATTTATCGATTCCTTCTTTGCTTTAAGCCCGTTAATAATAGTCGTTTCTAATTGGCTATTAGTGGAAGCTTTTAGCTTATCTGACTTTAATTTGAGACTTTTATCAGATTTCTTCGGGAATTGACCTTCCTGAATCAATTCACCTTGAACATGAACAGTTTCTTCCGCTTCAGCGAAAGCAGGGGTGATTGTCGTCAAAGGCAGATAGATTGACAACATTAAAGAAAGAATAATTTTAAAGTATTTTTTGAAAGCCATCATCAAATCTCCTTTCATAAAGCCTTAAAACAATTATAATAATTCGGCTGATTTCCAACAAGATAAAGATATGATTAATATAAGAAATTATGAAATCTTGCTTCATAAAATGTGTATTGTGATGGATATCATATAAATAAAGCACATCATTTGTTATAATATAATAGAATCATATAGAGAGAAGGTGAGGCTTGATGTTTGACAAGTTCATTAACGCCTACATTCAGTTTCATAAACGTATTTATCATAACCTATTCTTAATCGTTATTATAATTGGTATCGTTTTTGGGTTTGTCCATTATCATAAAAATTCACAAGATGTCTATTTTTCAATTATCGAATGTGATGGTTTTTACAACGAAAAAGAGAACATTCTATCATTTTATGTTGACACTAGTGTTGTCTTTGCAATTACCGATGGTGAAAATTTTCAACATCTAGCTAGATATATAGTGATGGAAAATACTGATCCTTCAGTGATCAGCTTTGATACATATGATGATACAATTGTTGTTTATGCAAAAAAGCCGGGTATGTCTACATTGACTTATAATATTAAAGGCAACTTAAAGGATAAGGCTGTTATCAATATTGAAGTTTTAAATGACCGATTAAGTATAGAGTCACCCCAAGGAAATATTTGGATTGATATGTATGTAGGTGAATCACTTAAAACTACGATAAAATCAGCGAGTGGTCAAAACTACAACAATTCTGATATAAAATACACCATTGACGATGAATCAATTGTTACAGTCGATAAGAATGGCGTAATTAAGGCTTTAAAATCTGGTATAACAAAGATAACTGCAGAAAGATTAGATGGCTATAGCGAATGCAAGACAAAAACTATTATTGTATCTTATAAAGAAATACCATTTAAGAGTGGAGATATCGTTGATAAACCAAAGGGGAATCGAAATGCGAAAATATCCTTTAATACTAAAAGTATGAAGAAGAAAGGCAAAGTTGTTTATGTCTATTTGAAGAACAAGAATAAAAAAAGTAATTCTGTTGGATTTGTTCTTTCAAAAAATAAAACGACTCAAGTTAAAGTACCAACTGGTACATATGACTTATATCTAGCTCAGGGTAAATACTGGTATGGCAAGTTATACAAACTAGGTGATGATATTGAACTAAAAAAGAAGAAAACAATCAAAGTTAGAAAAAAACATCAAAACCATCCACTTAAAATCAACCTCGGTAAAGCAAAAACAAAATCAAAAGATTATGATGAAGAAGACGATGATGATGGTCGTCATGCAAGTGGAAGTGGATCAAAAGTAGGTATTCGCCATTAAGTAATTGTTGAATGTAATCTACTTAAAAAAGCAAAGGTTGAAGTTTCTAAAAGAGACATGTAAGATTATTCTTTGAGGTGGGATGATGAAATATTTTAAATCTATTGATACAGTATTGAGTATCCTCGTTGGTAATCTATTGATGGCTTTTGCAGTAGAAGCATTTATTGCTCCATATGGAGTGATTTTAGGCGGAGCTACAGGTATCGGCCTTGTCATAGCCCATTATTCGACATTAAGTCTATCTATGATTGTATTAATCGTTAATGTTGCGTTATTTATTTTAGGTTTCTTGATATTAGGTAAAACATTTGCTTTATCGACTTTAGCAGGAACGATTCTCTATCCACTGATGCTTTCTTTATTTGAACATCTTCATACTGGACCTTATACAGATAATACGTTATTGGCAGCTATCTATGGTGGTATTATTATGGGTGCGGGTGTTGGTCTGGTCTTGAGAGTAGGTAGTTCAACTGGCGGTACAGATATTATTGCTCTCATACTCAACAAATACACCCATCTTAATTTATCCATCATATTAGGGATACTAGATGTTGTCATCATAGCTGCTCAAATCCCATTCTCTAATTCAGAACAATTGTTATATGGAATTATCATTGTCGTATTAATGACGTTGCTTACAGATCGAATGATGTTGTTAGGAAGTTCTAAAATACAAATATTTATCATTTCCAGTGAATATGAACAAATTAGAAATTGGATTTTAACAGAGGGAGATGCTGGCGCAACTTTATTTATGATTGAGAAAGGCTATACACGAAAAGAAGAAAAAAGTATTATGTGTATCATTCCTAGACGTAAGCTTTATGCAGTCAAACAAAAGGTATTTGAGATTGATCCCAAGGCCTTCATGACTATAGGAGAAGTCAATGAAGTTGTTTCTAACTCAAGAGAAATTATATAACTATATTGAATTAAACATACAATAAAGAGACACCTACTCAAACAAGTGAGTTGTGTCTCTATTTTTTATATTAACCTTTTTGAGGGGAGGTAAGTACAATGATATAAGATTACGTTTAAATAATACTGACTTACAATTAGTTAAAATTGTCTTTGGTTAAAAAAGTCAGAATTCATACAAATAATATAAACATTCAATGAATTTTAAATTTAAATGTTTAATAACATTGATTGTCGAATTAGAATATTTAACTCCAGAAAACATAGGGGCTTACCTATTTTGGGAATTAAATTATATTATTTACTTCGCATAATGTATATTATGTAATTTATATAGAATGCAAAATCACGTTTTATATGATTGGTTCATTATTAACCTATGTATAACAAATCGTACGTTTGTTAGTTTTTAAGTTAATTCTATTTATATGGTTATCTGTCGCCTGATTTTTCTTGTACCTAATGTGTTTTCTAATTTATAATTTCTTTTATTATAGTTCATTGTATTCATCACTAATCGTTATTCTACATATTTTTGTTTGGTCGAATATAATTACCTGACTATAAATTTTCTTATATTCAATACGTATGACTAATTATTTACTTGATTGTAATCAGGTTGATCTAAGAATGTAAATATGATCAATTTCTTTTTAATAATAATGTTTAACGAATTTAGGACACAAAATCCGTATTCTGAAAATCCTAAATTTATTTATAATAAAAAGAATGTTGATCAACATTCTTTAAATATGAGTACTTATAAGATAAAACGTAATAAATGCTTCAAAAAGAATAATCAAACCCATAAGGTAAAGATTAATGTTTTGCTTGCTTTTTTTATTGCTGGCTCTTAAGGCTAAAAATGCTGCAACAAATAACAAAGTTGCTATTAGATAATACATCAAATCAACAATGAAAGCGTGATTAGAAATGGTAATACCAAATAGGAATAACATCCATCCAAGCAGTACTCCTGCTAAGGATACCAAAACAACACGTCTAATTTCGTTTTCCATTAATCAACCCTGCCTAACTGATTAAGAATGGATTCACCAATACCTGGATTATTGACGTTAAAGTTTTCAGCAACTGTTGCACCTATCACACCATAGCTTTCTAATAATCCCAGGTACTTAGGATGTGCAAGAGATTTGCTATAGATTAGTAATGGAACATGTTCTCTTGTATGATCTGTACCTGTCCATGTTGGATCATTGCCATGATCTGCCGTAATCATTAATAAGTCATCTTCGTTCATACCAGCCATAAATGCATCTAGTTGAGAATCAAATGCTTCAATTGCATCACCATAACCAATTGGATTGCGACGATGACCATATACTGCATCAAAATCAACTAAGTTGACAAAACATAGACCTGTGAAATCTTTTTTCAAGAGTTCGATAGTTTTATTCATGCCATCTTCATTAGATTTTGTTAATGTCGAATTTGTAATCCCCTTGTTTACAAATATGTCAGAGATCTTACCAACCGCTTCTACCTCTAAACCATTTTCTTTAAGAACATCCATAACAGTTGTACCAAAAGGTTCTAAAGCATAGTCGTGTCGGTTTGCTGTTCTTTGGAAATGACCTTTACTTGTTCCGATATATGGACGAGCGATAACGCGCCCTACTTTCCATTCGTCTCTCATCAAAAGTTCTCTGGCAATATGGCATGCTTCATAGAGTTCTTCTAAAGGAATCACATCTTCATGGGCAGCAATCTGAAATACAGAGTCAGCTGATGTATAAACGATCCAGTCACCAGTTTGCATCTGATGTTCACCCCAGTCGTCAAGTATTTTGGTCCCACTTTCTGCATAATTGGCAACACATTTTCTGCCTGTTTTTTCTTCGAACAATTTGATGAATTCTTCTGGGAAACCTGTATCAGTAAATGTTTTAAAAGGTTTTGTAATTTTTAAGCCCATCATTTCCCAATGACCTGTCATCGTGTCTTTACCGCTTGAGACTTCTCTTAAAGCAGCTACACTTCCTAATGGATATTTAACAGGAGGAATGCCTTTAAAATCACCTAAAAGACCAAGTCCGATGCCTTCCATGTTTTCAACGTTCAGCCCGTTTTTAGCTTCACAAATATGGGCTATTGTATTAGAACCTTCATCACCAAATTCTTTTGCATCTTCAGCGTTACCGATACCCATAGAATCACATACGATCACAAATATTCTTTTATATAAATAATCAGACATAAGTACTACTCCTTTTTTCTATTACCTGGATGAAACTGTTGATAGTCATTAAAAATCTTTTGGTTTGATACATGTGTATAAATCGTTGTTGTTGAGATATCACTATGACCAAGCAATTCCTGTATGGAACGTAAGTCTGCGTCATTGTTCAACATAGTTGTGGCAAACGTATGACGCAGCATATGTGGTGTCACTTTTTTGACACCTGCCACTTGACCAATATGACGTAAAATACCATAAAAGTTTTCCCTTGATATAGGTTGACCTTTCTTTGTCATAAAGAGCCATTGACTTGATTGAACATTAAGTTCTTTACGTTCGTTATACATATAACCCTTCAAGATATCACATGTCGTATCGTCTATTGGAATCAATCTTTCTTTGTTTCCTTTACCAATGACATGTAGCATTTTTGCTCTTAAATTGACGTCATTTGTAGTTAAATTAACGAGTTCACTTACACGTATACCTGTTGCCATTAATAAGAGAATCATTGCATAATTACGGACATCGACTGGTTCATCGCCAAGTGTTTTCAGCATTTTTGCGATATCATTCATTGTGAGAACATCTGGTAAATGCTGAGGCAACTTTGGTAAGTCAAAGTTTTCCATGATGTTTTGGTCAACAATATCATCTTTACGCAAATAAAGAAAAAGCTGTCTTAACGCAACAATTTTGCGTTGTCTCGATCTTGGTGCATAATCTCTAATCGCAAGTAAATAAGATTGAATATGATCCTTTGTTAAATCATTCACATCATTAACTTGAACAATATTTGCAAAATCAATCAAATCACGTAAATAGCCTTCTACGGTATGATCGGATAAGCCTTTTTCAAGTTTTAAGTAGATTTTAAATTCTTTTAATGCTTCAACCATCTTCATCGTTTTTACCTGCCATGATTATTATAGCATTTTGTCATTTTGACATCTATGATTTTACTTGGTCTTTGTTTTTCAACAAATCACTTGCGTGTTTAAGTACATCTTTATGTTCATCAACTATTTTTTCGATTTCATTATTGGGATCTTGGACATGTTTATCAAAGATTGTTGTTTGAATATAAACCTGATTTCTAGGCATCACTTTATTCATTGTTAAACCTATTAGTCTGATTGGTTCATTATTATAAGATTCTCTCAGCAGCATTAAAGCATAAGCATATAAGATTTCTTCCTGATCTGTATAATTGTTCATAATCATCGATCTTTGAATTGTGTGAAAAGTGTTGTCACGTAAAGTAATCGATATATTTTTTGAAATCAGATTACGAGCTTTAGCGCGTTTAGAGACGCTATGAGCAAGTTTTTTGAACTCTTGAGATAAAAGCTCCTCCCCTACTATATCGCGCTCAAATGTATGCGAATTACCAACAGATTTAGGATCATACGGTTGATAATCGACATCACGCATATCACGTCCATTTGCACGATTATAATAAATAAGTGCTGAACTGCCTAATATAGTTTTAAGTGTTTGATAGTTATTGCCATTAGCGATATCACCAATGGTCAATATACCTGCTTCCTTGAGTTTTGGCGCTGTCTTTTTACCAATACCATGCATGTCATCAACTGGCATTGGCCATAAGACATCTTTAATATTATTTTTTGTAATAATCGTAATACCCATTGGCTTTTTAAGATCAGAAGCCATTTTACTAAGAAATTTATTTGGTGATATACCGATTGAACAGCTAATACCTATTTCACTGAAGACGGACTTTTGTATTTCATCAGCTATGACATAAGGCTGAATTTGTCTTTCCTCAATATAGTTACTCATATCCACATAACATTCATCAATACTAGCTTTTTCTACATAAGGACTATAGCGTTTGACAATATTGAAGAATTTTTGGGAAAGACTACGATAATACTCAAAATCCGGTCGTACGATAATCAAATGGCGGCATAACTTTTTAGCCTGCATGATTGGCATGGCAGAATGAATCCCATATTGACGTGCTTCATAAGATGCAGTTGCACACACACTACGAGGCGCATCATGACCAACGACTACTGGTTTACCTTTATATTCGGGATGTCGTAATAACTCAGCGCTTACAAAGAAAGCGTTCAAGTCAATATGGAATATAACCTTCATTCTCTTACCTCTACAAAGAAAGCCCCCAATGGGAGCTGATTATTTTAATAATGATTTCGCATTGGCAATGGCATCATCACTGATTTCATCACCTGACAGCATTTTCGCAATTTCAATAATGCGTTCATCTTCGTTAAGCAATGCCATACTTGTATAAGTGGCATCATCATCAGTCGCTTTCATAATAGCATAATGATGCTGTCCATAAACTGCTACCTGAGGTAGATGTGTGATACAAATAACTTGTTTGCTTTGACCAAGAATGGCCATCTTACTACCAATCGCATCAGCAACTTTACCTGAAACACCAGTATCGACTTCATCAAATATAATTGTATCAATAGCACTGTCAACTAAAGTGATAATCTTGATAGCAAGCATTAAACGCGAAATTTCACCACCACTTGCAGATTCATTAAGTGGTGTATATGATTGACCTTTATTCATGGCTACTGTTAATGTCACATTATCTGAACCATCTGCATGAAGTGGCACTTGTTTGAAGTCAACTTTCAAATTCGCATTTGTCAGATAGAGATCATTCAATTGTTGTTTGATCTCTTTTTCAAATGCATGAGCACCCTTTAAGCGGATATCATGAAGAACCTTAGCCTGATTATGAGCCTGGTTATAAACTTGATCACGTTTATGATAGAGTTCATTTAAGATTTCTTCACGATGAGTTGCACGCTGAATCTTCATCTCTAAATCATCACGGGCTTGATAGATATCATCCATCGAATAGCCATATCTGCGTTTTAAACGTTGAATTTGATAAAGTTGTTCCTGGATTTCATTATAGCGATATTCATCAAACTCATAGCTGTTGAAGCGATTCATGATAGCGTCATAAATATCACTTAAACCATAATAAGTATCATAAAGACGATCATATTCATCACTGAATCCATCCACACCGCCAAGTATGTGCAGTGCTTCATTCAGTTTATCAAGGACCTGATTGTCGCCATCAATCAATTGGCTGATTGAGCGAATAGACTCATGAATCGTTTCATAGTTTTTCATGATGTCTGCTGTGTCTTCAAGCTCCTGAACATCGTCATCAGACAAATCTAAATCTTTTAACTCATCAAATTGGGCCTGATAGAACTCAATCTGTTCATCAGAAAAATCCTCTTCTTCAAGCTTTTTGATTTCTTTCTCTAACTCGCGATAACGTCCATAATACTGTTTATAAGCTTGTAAGGCTTCATCAATTTCATTACCAATATAATGATCAAGTATTTGAATATGACGCTTAATATTGAATAATGACTGTGTTTCAAATTGTGAATGAATATGAATCAGATGAGGTGCGAGAAGCTTTAACGCCTGATTGGTGACAGGTCGATAGTTAATACGAATTGTTGACTTTCCTTTAGCATCGATGGTCTTTGTAATAATTGTTTCATCTTCAAAACTTAATCCTAATTCCTCAAAGATGTCGACAAGTTCTTGTGTTTCTGACAAGGCGAAAATACCTTGTATAATGGCTTTTGAGCAACCTTTTCTTACAAATGAAGCGGAAGCTCTGTTACCACATAATTGGCCTATAGCGTCAATTATAATTGATTTACCAGCACCTGTTTCACCTGTTAAGACAGACATTGAATCCTCAAAATCAACATTTAATTCATCAATAATCACAAAGGAAGAAATATATAAACTTTTAAGCATATCTAATGTCCTCCTTTAAGTCGCTGTGATTGTTTGATCACATCATCAATATCTATGGCCTTACTTTCGCTCCCCACAACAAAATACCCGAGAAATTCAATATTACCCTTACCACCAGTAATTGGTGAATAAGTTAAACCTTGAATGCCAAAACCGCAAGCCTGAGCGTATTGAATCACTTGTTCAATAACACGTTTATGGACTTTGATATCACGAACGATTCCGTTTTTACCAACATCTTCGCGTCCAGCTTCGAATTGTGGTTTAATAAGTGCGGCGATTTGGCAACCCTCACTGACAATATGTTCAAGAGCTGTAAACATATGTTTAAGGGAAATAAAGGAAACATCAATTGAGACAAAATCAATTGTATCATTATTGAAGTCTTCCTTAGTTGCATAACGGAAATTCATTTTTTCCATTGAAATAACACGTTCATCATTTCTCAATTTCCATGCCAATTGATTTGTTCCAACATCTACTGCATACACTTTAGCTGCTCCATTTTGCAGAGCACAATCTGTAAATCCTCCTGTAGATGCACCAATATCAAGCATCGTTAAGCCACTAAGTGAAATGTGGAATGTTTCAATAGCTTTCTCAAGTTTTAGACCACCTCTTGAAACATATCTAAGCGTTTCACCTTTAATAAACAGTTCTGTTTCTGCATCGATTTTCATTCCTGGCTTATCGAGACGTTCATGATCACTATGAATAAGTCCTGCCATAATAGCTCGCTTTGCTTTTTCACGCGATTCAAACAGACCCTGTTGAACACATAATACATCAACTCGTTCTTTCACTTTCTATCTCCTCAATTAAGGCCATTAAATCATCCATGCTGACATGTTCTTCAACAATTTGCTCAGGTACTGTACCTTGGGCAATATAATGATTTTCAATGGCTAGATTTTTTATGTTAACAACTTGTTGATGTTTGATATAGAAATCATTGATATAAGTACCTAGTGAACCATCAATGAGACTGCGTTCATAGACAATAATTGGCATATGAGTAATACTCATTAACATGTCTTCATCTAATGGCTTTAAGAAACGGGCGTTAATTAAGTTAACTTTTAGATCATTGTCTTTAATTGTTTTAATGATATCGTTTATCGCATCACCATAAGAAATAATCACTGATGTTGCTTCGTCAGTCTTATAAGCATAAACCCATTGACCAACTTCTAATGTTTCTTCTGTATGATTAAGCGTTCGGCTAGTTATCTGATTAGAATAACGCATCACATATGGATGATCTTTAAGAGCGTAAGCGGTATTAATCATCATTTGCGCTTCGGTTTCATTAGAAGGTTCCATGATGACAAGATTTGGAATCGGCATCATAAAACCGATATCAAAGACACCCTGATGTGTAGGGCCATCTTTACCAACAAGATCAGCACGGTCGATTCCGATCAAACAAGGACAATCCATACGCGCAATATCATGGTTCAATTGGTCATAAGCGCGTTGTAGGAATGACGAATAGATTGAAAGGAATGGAAAAGCACCATTTAATGCTATTCCTGATGTCATAGTCATCGCATGTTCTTCAGCAATACCGACATCAAAGCAGCGCTTAGGATAAGCTAAAAAGATATCATTCAGACAGCTCCCTGTTTTCATGGCTGGTGTGACAACACAAATATCTTTGTGATCTTGCATCATATATTTAATATGAGATGAAACAATCTGACTCCATGAAGCGTTATCTGGATCATACTTAGGTTGAATACCTTTTGTGATATCAAACGCATTAACTCCATGATAAAGACCTAAACGGTCATTTTCTGCCTGATCATAACCTTTTCCTTTAGTTGTCATGACATGGATGACAGAACTATGTTCATGTCTCTGAGCGACCTTTAAAGCTCGTATGATTTCACTTATGTTATGTCCATCAACAGGACCAATGTAGTCAAAGCCAAGCTGGCTGAACATTGTATCATTGTTCATGGCATTACGAATAGAATCTTTCATTCGCTTAGTTGCACGATAAACCTTCTTACCACGAGCTGTACGTATAAGCAAATCACGGTAAGTTGAACGTACATTTTCATAACCCTGAGAGACACGAATGTCATTAAGAAGATTATGCATTCCCCCAACATTATTGCCAATTGACATATTATTATCGTTTAAGATAATAATGACTTTAGTATTGAGTCCACCTAAATGGTTAAGTGCTTCAAATGACTCACCAGAAGCCATAGCAGCATCACCTACGACAGCAATGATTTCATAATGATCATTGTTCATATCTCTGGCAATGGCCATTCCTGTTGCTGCTGAAATAGCTGTTGATGAATGTCCTGCTTCAAAACAGTCATATTCGCTTTCACAACGTTTCTGGAAGCCACTTAAACCATCTTTCTGACGTAATGTAGTAAAACGATCCGCTCTGCCGGTTAAAATCTTATGAACATAAGTTTGATGACCTACATCAAAGAGAAACTTATCCGCAGGGGCACCAAAAACATAATGCAATCCAATCGTTAATTCAACAATGCCAAGATTTGAAGAAAAATGGCCACCTGTTTTTGAAACATTATCGATAATGAACTTGCGAATGTCAGCTGCGAGACTAGTGAGTTCTTTTTTATTCAATTGTTTTAGAAAATCAGGATTTTTAATATCCATTAAATTCATTTAACTCACCCTTTTAATAATTTTATTGAGCATGTCGATCAATAAGCCGTGATTGATCGATAATGCATAAATGTCCTGAAGACATTCTTCATATAAGTCTTTTAGATAATCTTGTGCCTTTTCCAAACCCAAAAGGCTGACATAGGTTGTCTTATTGTTGTCAATATCACTGCCAACAGGTTTACCCAAGACTTCTGTTGAACTGGTCACATCAAGGATATCGTCTTGAATCTGGAACGCAAGCCCCATATCAAAACCGAGTTTAGACAATTTGTCAATGTCTGTTGGACAGGCAATCATGCCTGCACACTCCAGACAAACGGCAATCATACATCCAGTTTTATGATGGTGTATGTCTTTTAATTCATTAATAGAAGCATTATGGTTTTCATAATACATATCCTGCTGTTGACCATAGATCATACCAGAAGCACCTGATGCTTTAAATAATAACTGACAAATTTTAACTTTTAATGAATCATCAAGATCCATTGTTAAAATAATATTCATTGCTTCATTTAGTAATGCATCTCCAGCTAATACAGCTGTGGCTTCATCAAATTGTTTATGACAAGTAGGTATACCACGACGTAAATCATCGTCATCCATGGCTGGTAAATCATCATGAATCAGAGAATAAGTATGGACCATTTCAATAGCACAGGCAATTTTTAAGTATGGTCGATAGTCGACACTATAACTGCGTAATCCTTGAATGAACAATAATGGACGTAATCTTTTACCTCCGGCAGAGACACTATAAATCATGGCTTCTCTCACTTTGCCAGGTTTAAGTGTGTGTAGATAATCCATTAGGCATTCGTTGACTTCATTAATGTATTGATTCATATTAACCCTCATAATCTTTCATTTGATTATCTTCATAAATCTTGACAACTTTTTCTTCGATTGACTTCAGTTTAGTGTCACAGTATTTCACGAGTTCTAAGCCTTCCTGGTAAAGATTTATCGAATCATCTAAAGAAGCATCATTGTTTTCTAAAATTTTTATGATCTCATCAAGACGTTTCATAGCCTGTTCGTATGTTAATTTTTGTTCCATATTCTCACCTACTTTATTGTTGCTTCATGCTGTCCATCACTAAACATGATTGTGATATCATCACCTTGTTTAAGTTCAGCTGACTGTTTGACAACATGATCTTGATATTTGACAATACTATAGCCCTTAGTCAAAAGTTTAAGCGGATTGACTAAATCCAATTTTTCGACTGAGTGATTAAAGCTCTGTCGCTTTTGTTTAACGATCACTGATAGTGAACGATTAAGATTTTCGTTATATGTATTCAAATCTTTACTATTATTATCAACTATTTGTTTGATTGAGCGATTCAATTTGGCCTTAGCATCTAACAAATCATGTTGATGGATAGTTAAAAGATGAGTTCCGATAGCCGAAAATTTATCTTTTAATGCCGTTATACGAATGATTTCAGAACTGTATAACTGTTCTGGATTGGTAAGTATATAATGCTTTGCATATTGATTTAAGCGACTTCGTTCAAGCGAAATTTTCTGTTTCATGATACGGTTCAGTTGTAAAGACGCCTGATCAGTACGAGTTTGTAACTCTTTGATATTAGGAGTGGCTGCAACAGCGGCTCCTGTAGGCGTATTGGCACGATAATCACTGACAAAGTCAACTAATGTCATATCCAGTTCATGTCCAACACCAGTGATGACTGGTGTATTCATCTCATAAATACATTTAACAAGTTCTTCTTCATTAAAGTTCCATAATTCCTCAATGGAACCTCCCCCACGTACCAAGAGGATCGTTGAAAAACCAATATGATCGATACCTTGAAGGGTTCGAATAATCACTTTATAAGCATCTTTCCCTTGAACTGGAATTGGATAGATATAAACACGTGCCACAGGATATCGTTCTTTAAGTGTCCTTAATACGTCCTGTAATGCATCTCCCTGTCTTGCCGATAATACTGCTATATGTCTTGGGAATGCAGGAATCGGCTTTTTGTGTGCTTCATCAAAATAACCTTGTTCTGTCAGTTTCTTTTTAAGCATTTCAAATTGATAGTAAAGATTCCCAATACCATCCTGTTGCATTTCACGCACTGTAATCTGATAGGAACCAGTCTTTTCATAAAGTGTGACATAACAGCGAATCAACACTTTCATACCATCTTCTAATTTGAAATTCAGATTTTTGGCCGCATTGTTGAACATGATTGCGCGGATACTTGCTTTATCGTCTTTTAAAGTAAAGTACATATGACCACTTGGATGAGGTCTATAGTTTGAAACTTCACCTTTGAGATAAACATCCTGAAGTTCAATATCAGAAGAAATAATCTGTTTCACATAACGATTCAGAGCGTAAACCGACATGTATTCTTGATTCATTTATTCTCCACGTGTGACCAGGTGTGAAAGAACACCATTGATATATCGATAATGATTTTCATCACAATATTTTTTTGCGTTTTCAACTGCTTCGTTGATGATGACAGCAGGACTTAGTTCAGTTTCTAATAATTCTGCAGTAGCAATTAAGAGAATCGCCTGATCCATTTGTCCTAAACGTTCAAAACGCCATCCAGTCTTTAAATATTTGCTGATAAGAGCAATATATGATTCTTCATTCGTTAATACGAAATCGACTAAACGGCGGGCAAATTTAAAACCAGATTGACCTTCGACAAGAATGCCATCATAACCAATATAAGTTAAGATATCATCGCGGTCAGAGCCGACTGTTAAATGTTGGTAAATACCAAAAGTGGCTTTTTCTCTGGCAATTGATCTAATTGATTGACTCATTTTTAAAGGACCTCCACTAACTAAAAAGTTATCTACATAATAGCACAATAAGCTATAAAAAGAAATGACGACAAGAAAAAAAGCAGACGTAATGTCTGCTTAAAATACGATTCCTTCAACATTGATATCGATAGATTTGACATCAACATTAGTAATCTCTTTGATCTGATCAGCAAGCTTCTTTTGTAAGAACTTTGTTTCTGCTGAAATATTCGTGCCATATTTCATTTTCAAGTGAAGGGTAATATAAACTTCATTGTCTCTAATTGTACAGTTAACAAGATTTTTTGATCCTGACATAGAGAAGCCTTTAGATGTATCTAAAGAAACATTCTCTGCTTCTGTGACAACACGCTTGATGATAATATCAAATACCTGGACGTTCATCATCAAATTACCATTAATTGGTGTACCTTCATAAGTATAATATTCAGTATTATGTGCCATTTTAATCCTCACTCACTTTCTTATCTATATTGTATATAAATTTTGAGCTAATGACAAGAATATGCTTCAAGTTAAAAAAAGAGCGTTATGCTCTTCCCTGATATTTACCATCAGTCGTATTAACAACGACGATTTCACCTTCAGCGATGAATAGTGGAACTCTGATCTGATAACCAGTTTCGATTGTAGCAAACTTAGTTGCACCAGTAGCTGTATCACCTTTAACTGCAGGTTCAGTTTCGATAATCTGGAATGAAACGTTTACTGGTAACTGTACGCCTAATACTTCACCTTCAAAGCTTGTGATTTCTACATTATCAGATGGTTTCATGAAGTTAATTTCCCACTGAAGACGATCACTTGGGATTTCGATTTGATCATAAGTATCATTGTCCATGAATACTAACATACCAGCACCATCATCATAAAGATACTGCATCTTTTTCTTTTCGATATGAGCTCTCTGAACTTTTGCGTTACCACCAAAAGTGATTTCAGTAGTAGCACCAGTTCTTAAGTTTTTCATCTTAACTCTGATGTTAGCTGCAGCTCTTGCAGTTTTGTTATGAGAATAATCTAAACATACATAAAGGTTGCCATCATACTGGAATGTCATACCTGGTCTTAAATCGCTAGCATTAATCATTGTTACATTCTCCTCTCTTAAATACCTATATGATTATACATTTTTTTTGCTATGATGTAAAACATTTTTTAAAACACGTCGATTGAATCAATAGAATTTGAATTTCGAAAATCATATAATTAAAACTTTTTTAAAAAAAGTAGAACAAAATGATGAAAAATCAGTCATATAAACTTAGGAGGTAAAATTATGGACGATTTATTTGAATCACTGATTGATTATGCCATCAATCATGATGCCACAGATATCCATATGACTCTTAAGCAACAACTTATTATCAATATGCGTATCTTTGGACAAGTCAAACATTATTTAGATTTTGATTATACGACAGGTTCAAGACTTCTTAATTATCTCAAATTCAAAAGCGCTATCAATATCAATTATAAGCTTATGCCGCAAACTGGTGCCTTTCATTTTCAACATAATGAACATACATACTTTTTACGCCTTTCCTTTCTCCCTGGTCAGGATTTTGAAAGTATTGTCATCCGTATTCTTAACAATCATCAATCTTTATCCATAGATGACCTATCCCCTATTAAGACATTTACCCGTTTTATTCGCCAAATTGCTTCATTGTCTTCTGGTTTGTTCCTGGTTTCAGGAGCAACTGGCTCAGGTAAATCAACAACACTTTATGCCATGATCGATTATATTATTGCTCAAGGCGGGCGTCATATTGTCACACTAGAAGATCCTATTGAAATGGTCAAAGATGGATGCCTGCAAATAGAAATGAATGATGCGATGGGTATCAGTTATGAAACAACCCTAAGACAAATTTTACGTCATGATCCAGACGTTATTATGATTGGTGAAATTCGTGATGAAAGAACCGCAGCACTTGCCATTACCTGTGCTTTAACTGGACATTTGGTTTTATCAACAATTCACGCATCCAATACTCATCTTGTTATCAAACGTTTACTTAATTTAGGTGTTAAATCAACTGACTTACAGGATGTATTAGTCGGCATCGCATCGCAAAAAATCATTTATGATCATAAGCAGCACAAAATCATTATTTTGCCTGAAATGATGATTAAAGAAACAATCAATGCCATCTTATGTGAGGAAAAACCTAAAGTTGTCAATACATTTAGTATCAATGCCCGTTATCTGGTTGCTAAAGGTTATATCAGTCAGGCATTAGTTAAGGGGTTATTATGAAAGATACTCTGTTTTTAGAAAACTGTTATATTCTTCTTTCTCAAGGATATAGTGTTGAGGACACTCTACTGCTATGTGAAGAAATCACCCATCATAAAGCATGTAGAGAGATTCTTAATAAAGTCTCTAATGGTCAGGATTTCTCACAAGCCTTACTAGAAGCGGATATTTCTCACTTATTTAAAGAATTTTATGGTTTCTTTGCACTTAAACTCAACCTATCAGAAGCTATTAAGAATGCCTTGTCAATCACCAAACTATTAGATGGTCATCGGCAAAGATTGATTAAAGAATTATCGTACCCTTTAATTCTTTTACTATTCATGTTGATTTTTTCTTTATTTTCAACCATCGTACTTTTCCCTCGAGTCAATCAATTGTTTTCATCTTTTGGAATTGAACTGTCGTTAGTGGTCAAGATTGCCTTCTTTTTTATCCGTATTATCCCTATTATCGTTATATTGATTAGTTTCATTATTATAGCCATATGTTTTTCAATCATGCGTGCACTGCATTATCACCAGTTTCAGTTGTTTGAACGTTATCTTCATATACCTGCAGCTAAATGGTGTATTCAAAAATATTTCACCCTTAAGTTTTCGATTTATTTTAATGAACTGATCAAAGATGATCTTGATGCCAACGCCATTATTACTTTGCTTAATGAGAAAATGATGGATAGCGATTTAAAGATGATTGTTTATGAAATTTATCGCCTGATCATTGAAGGACATGCATTCATCGATATCTTGAAAGATTTTCCTTATATAGATCCAATGTTTACTTCAATGTATATGATGTATATTAATCACCCTGACGAAATCAATGCTCTCGATAGCTATATCGATATTTGTTACAGTCAGATCAATCACTTGATAAATCGTATCATCAAGATCATTACTCCTTCTGTTTACGCTTTTGTTTCCGTGTCAGTTATTACAGTTTATTTAGGTATTATTTTACCGCTCATGAATATTATTAATGATCTTTAGGAGGATTTTTTATGAAACAAACACGCAATGGTTTTACTTTAGTAGAAATGGTTTTTTGTGTATCAGTCATACTCGTTATTTTGCTACTAGTTATTCCAAATGTCACATCTAAAAACAATATGATTAAAGATAAATCTTGTGATGCACAGATTGAAGTTGTCAACTCACAGATTATACTTTATCAAATTGAAACTGGTGAACTGCCAACAAGTATTTCACAGCTGACATCTGGATCTAAACCTTATTTGACCAAGAAACAAAGCACGTGTCCAAACGGCAAAAAAATTGAGATTAGTGATGGACAAGCCTATGCATCGTAATGGTTTTACTCTTATTGAAATGGTCTTTGTCCTATCAATTACACTCATTATGTCTGGTTTTTCTTTTTTGTTTCACCCCATTCATATCAAGACGAAAAATGAAATAATGCTTGTTTGTCACTGCTTTGATTTAGCACATGCTCACGCGCTCACACAAAAGGAAAAAGTGATAATCAAAGTTAATTCGCAATCGATTGATGTTACGAGTAGCCATTATCAAGATCACTTATCACTTGATCGCTCTTACAAGTTTTTAACGCCACATACTTTTACTTACAATAAGAATGGTCATATTAAAGGTGCGAAAACGATTCAGTTAAAAACAAACGAAGGCAGTAAACGTTTTGTTTTTCAGGTTGGTTCAGGTATCTATTATGTCACATAAAGGCGATACGTTAATAGAAGCACTATTTTCATTTAACCTTTATTTGACTGTCATCATCATTTTTATCATGTGCTTTTCAACTTTAAACCGTGCTTCTTTACGTTTAGAAAACACAATTACAAAGTCGTACAGTTCGCAATACATCTATTCAGGAGATGAAATCAAATGGATCGAAAAGCTTTTACATTAATAGAAACACTGTTAGCTTTAAGCATTACGCTCATGATTCTTCTTAATGCTTCTGCTATCATTCATGTATCGAATGTTAGTTATATGCAATACGATGAAGATATCAGTATTGGTGTTAAGCAATTATCGACTTACTTGATGACATCGCAAAATATCACTTTTGATGATCAGCTTGAATATGACTATAGTGATCATAAGCACTATACAATTTCAATTAATAATCATCGTTTAGTGAAAGAACCGGGATTTGAAATTTTGATGATGAATATTGACTCGATCAAGTATATTTCTAGGAATGATTATCTTTATGCTGTAATCAAAAGAGATAATCACTCTTACCAGTTTCTCTTAACAGACTTATATCGTCTTGATACCAAATCAAGTGATGAAAGTGAGAAGCCCGAGAATGAAGAAACATCATAGAGGCAGTATTTTACAAATCACGCTGGTCATTATTACAATCATGATGCAAGTATTACTGTCATATTCACTTTATATTCAGCAAACAGCGAAATATGATCAAAGCATTATCCTCCTTAATGAGCAGCGTGAGATGGAAATCTATTTTCATCGACATTTATTAAAGACATACGAGGATGATATATTACTAAGTGATGCGATTATTGGGGAAAATGGCAGATTGAAATACACTGTGGATGATATGGGTGATTATTATCTTCTCAACATTGAAATAGATACTCAGTTCTATAAATATTCAATAGAAGCAAAGCTTGATTTAGAGGATGGGCATTACAAGAGTTATGAGTATTAAAAAAAGACGTTGTTAACGCCTTTCTTGAATTTGCCTTAAATAAGGATTATACATTTGTTCAGTTGATAAAGTTGACTGTGGACCATGACCTGGATAGACAACTGCATCAAAGTTTAAGAACGCAATTTTTCTTAATGACTGAATCAATTCTTCAACATTGGCCGTTGGTAAATCATAACGGCCAATTGAATTTTTGAATAATGTATCACCAGTAAACAAAGCATTTTCTTCTTTGTAGTAATATAAACCACTATCATGAGTGTGGCCTGGTGTATAAATAAAATCAAAATGCATATCACAAATCGTGATACCTTTGCCTATATCTAATACAGGTGTATTGACAACTTTTCCCAGAGTGAGATTGTCATCTTTAACAAAAGAGGCAGTTAATTGATGCGCATAAACTGGACAATGATATTTTTCAGATAATTCATCTACAGCAACGATATGGTCAAAATGTCCATGAGTCAAAAGAATCGCTTGCAGATTTAAAGAATGTTTTTCTAAAAAATGAACAATTTCATTATATCTACAACCAGGATCGATAATAACGCAATCATGATTTTTCCAGATTAAATAAGTGTTTTCCTGCATGTCCCAGCTTACTAATTTTTCAATCATAAATGTTCCTCCTTTATTAAGAAAGTAAAATAAAACTAGAAGTCATAAAACTCCTAGTATATTTTAGATTATTTCTTTTCTCTGTGTTCAGTCTTCTTATTACATCTTGGGCAATACTTTTTGATTGTCTGTCTACCAGGATGAGTTCTTTTGTTTTTAGTACCGATGTAGTTTTCTTCACCACATTCTGTACATTTGAAGATAATGTTATCTCGCATTTTTTTACCTCCTATAGCTTACTCGCCACAATATAATAACACAACCATTATCAAAATGCTAGTATTATTTTTTATAACCATATTTCTTAAAATAATAGCTGAATGCGGACTTTGCAATACGCATATGACTCGCATTATTTAACTGTCTTTCAGCCAAGACAGCTACGCAAACTTTTGGTTTTGATCCATAAGGTCCAAACCCTATAAAGATATGATTTGGATGGTCGGTATTACCAGTACCTGTATAGTCTTCTGCAGTACCAGTTTTACCTGCAACATCATACTCAAATCCACTAAACGCTGATGCTCCTGTACCATATGTTACAACAGCTCTCATACCCTTCTTGATTTGCTTGAAGGCATCTTTTTCATAACTGACATCATCGACAATTTCTTTATTGTATTGATTAAGAGTGATGATTTCACCAGATTTATCATAAGCAAAAGAACTCTTGTAAAGATGAGGTTTGATTCTGACACCATCATTAGCAATTGTCATGGTATAGGTAATAAGTTGCATCATAGAATATGTATCGTATTGTCCAATTGAAAAGTCAAGCAGATTACCAGGTAGAGTTGAGTTGCCACGATAGCCAAGTGTTTCACTAGGCAAGTCAATACCTGATTTAACACCCAACCCGAGTTCACCAGCACCATTACGTAAAAGAGTAAAAGCATTAGGATTAACATCCAAAGGCTGATTGTAACGATAAGTTCCATTACCTAGTTTGATAACCAGTTTCATCATATAGATGTTTGAAGAATAAGCAAGCGCTGTGACTTCATTAAGGTTACCTAAACCTTTGAGATTCCATGAATGTTTAGCTTTTGTACCAGCGATTTTGATACCTTCCGCCGTATCTGTTTCATAATGATTCTTGTTGATGATTCGATTTTTAAAGCATGTGTAAATGACAGAGGCCTTCATAGTTGAGCCAATACGATAAGCATATTGATATGTGCCATAATCACATTCTGAAATCTTGCCAGTCTTTTTATTGATTTCTCGACCGACCATAGCAAGAATATCGCCAGTTTCCGGATCTGCAACCATTGCGTAAATATGTTTAGCGTATTTTGCTTCGCCGCGATGGGCTCGCAGCTCTTTGTCAATCAATTTTGTCAGATGCTTTTGCATCTTCATATCAATTGTCAATTGAATGTTTTGTCCATTTGAGCCTGGATTTTTTTCTTTGACAATTGGATTGCCATTACTATCATACGTTAATTCATAAAGTGATTTTTCTCCACTTAGAATATCTTCGTATTGTGATTCAATACCTGAAGTGCCATAACGTGCATCATTACTATAATCCAAAGCAAGAAGCTGATCTTTCAAATTGGCAGGAATGCCCTGCTTCTTTGTAGTAATACGACCAAGTGTCTGACGTAATAATTTACCATTTGTGTAAGCTCGCTGCCAGTCACTTGTAACAACAATGCCACGTAACAGATAACTGTTTTCGCCGATTATACCTGCTTCCTTAATGGAAATATTCTCAATCAGATTGGCATAACCACTGCGACAATTTTTAATAGCATAATAGAGTTTGTAATAGCGTACATCATCATTAGATAGATGTTTCTTTAAAATTTTCTTAGTGATACGTTTTAACTGAAGATTGTAATATTGAGTATCGAAATCTTCCTCTTCTCTTAACTGTTTATATTCTTCTTCGGTAATCAGAGATTTGACAAATTCTGGTTCCTTCATAATAAGATAATCCTTCTTCTCTCTTGTCGTTACTGAAGAAATATCAATTTTACAGTTTTTAACCAGGAAATTAACGATAGCTACACGTTCTTCCTCTTTAATGCCACTGACTGCATAATAAGTTGCATTGATGACATTTTTATTGTAGACAAGCTTTTTGTAGTTACGATCAGTTATTTCACCACGAAGAGCATCAACCTGAAATGTATTGGCATTGTATTCATCAAGCTTCGCATTGTAGTAAGTATTTTGCCCTACTTGAATAATCAATAAACGACCTGCAAACAGGACACCTACTGCAAGCACGAAGACAATGATCAACTTGATACGATTGTTGATGACGTTTTGCGTCAAACGTTTTTCTTCGTTGATTTCTTTCGTACCTTTAAAATGTATTCTCGGTGTTTTCTTCATAATCTATATATAGTTAATAATCCTTCCTGATGTCTAAAATCATTATAACCTTATGCCCTTTAAAATCAATATCGGTTTTATAAATCACACAATTAAAAAGATGGCATAATACCATCTATTTATCATCATCAACGGAAAGAATTGCCATAAAGGCTTCCTGAGGCACTTCAACACTGCCAACTGCCTTCATTCGCTTTTTACCTTCTTTTTGCTTTTCTAAGAGCTTTTTCTTACGA
The DNA here is from genome assembly GCA_017633115.1 of Erysipelotrichaceae bacterium. Classification (GTDB taxonomy): domain Bacteria; phylum Bacillota_I; class Bacilli_A; order Erysipelotrichales; family Coprobacillaceae; genus RGIG9341. Next base: position 26,030 of record JAGBPZ010000134.1, read on the forward strand.
CTAATATCTCCGCCATAACATTTAGCTAATACATTCTTACGGACAGCTTTAATATTTGTTCTGGCAATGACACGTCCCTGCAATGAAGCCTGAACCGGTACTTCAAACTGTTGACGTGGAATTAAACGTTTAAGTTTTTGACAAATCAACAATCCTCTGGCATGGGCAAAATCACGATGGACGATTGTTGACAAGGCATCGACCACTTCACCATTTAATAAAATATCCATCTTTGTCAACTGGGATTGACGATATTCGTTCAGCTCATAGTCAAACGATGCATAGCCTTTTGTAACAGACTTTAACTTGTCAAAGAAATCATAGATGATTTCAGAAAGCGGTAAATCATAAATGATATTACGTCTTGCATCATCAAGAAATTCAATATCAACATATTCCCCACGCTTGCTTTGACACAATTCCATAATTGGGCCAATATATGTATCTGGTGTCATTATTGTAGCTCTGACATAAGGTTCTTCAATATGATGGAGAATACCAGGGTCTGGGAATTTTGCCGGGTTATCAATCGCAACCATTGTTCCATCAGTTAGATAACAATGATAGACGACTGAAGGTGCAGTAGCAATTAGATCCAAATCGAATTCTCGTTCAAGACGTTCTTCTATAACGTCCATATGCAAGAGTCCTAAGAAACCACATCTAAAGCCAAATCCAAGTGCCTGTGATGTCTCAGCTTCAAAAACTAGCGAAGAATCACTTAATTGAATCTTTTCCAAGGCTTCACGTAAATCTTTATATTTTGCGTTATCAACAGGATAAAGACCACAATAAACCATTGGATTCATACGGCGATAACCAGGTAAAACTTCAGTTGCAAGATTTTCTGTTGTTGTGACTGTATCACCTACATGAACATCCTGAATAGATTTGATGCTTGCTGCCACCCATCCTACTTCGCCTGCTACAAGTTCATCTTTCTTGATTTCATTAGGCGTTCTAATACCTAATTCAGTGACTTCGTATGTTGCATCTGTAGCCATAAATTTAATATGATCACCAACATGAATAGAACCTTCTTTAATACAGACTAAGATGATGACACCACGATAGGAATCATAATAAGAGTCGAAGATCAACGCCTGTGTAGGATTGTCAACTTTTCCCTGAGGTGCGGGAAAGTTCGTGACAATTGCTTCTAAAACATCTTCGACATTTTGCCCTGTTTTGGCAGAAATTAGAGGTGCATTTTCAGCTGGCAATCCAATGACGTCTTCAATTTCCTTCATGACTCTTTCTGGATCAGCACTTGGCAAATCAATTTTATTAATGACAGGTAAGATTTCTAAGTCATTATCCAATGCCAGGTAGACGTTTGCGAGTGTTTGTGCTTCAATACCCTGCGCAGCATCAACGACTAATACAGCACCATCACATGCTGCCAATGATCTTGAAACTTCATAGGAAAAGTCGACATGGCCCGGAGTATCAATAAGATGTAAGATATAAGTCTTACCGTCTTTTGCTTTGTATTGCAACTGGACCGCATTTAATTTAATTGTAATTCCACGCTCACGTTCAAGTTCCATGCTGTCGAGTAATTGATCACGCATTTCACGATCACTGATAGTTCCTGTCAACTGTAAAATACGGTCAGCAAGGGTACTTTTACCATGGTCGATATGAGCAATGATTGAGAAATTTCTAATTAAAGATTGATCGATCATAATGATTTCCTTTTCTAGTTAGTGAAGTTTGAATTTCTCCATGAAAATGCAATAATTGATATCACTGTCAGTTTTCATGAAAGCATCAAGATGTCCCCAAACAGTGATTTCAGTTCCAACTTCACTATTTTCTTTTATATAATTCGCATCACCAATCCATAAACGGACTGGAATGGTAATAGAGTTCTTTTTCAGATAATCCAGATAGACACAGATATACATCAACTGATCACCGTGATAATTGTTCGCCAAATTTTGTTTGCGTTCTGGCATTTGCACAATTGTACCAAAAATAGAAACATTTGAAAACATCCATTTGACCTCCTTGATTATAAAACTTTGTACGAATTATAACAAGTAGGCTTTAATAAAGAGTCCGATGGTACAAAATCGACATAAATTGATATTTATAATCCTATTTTAAGTGTACCATTGCGATAACATAGTGGTTTTCATGACTGATAGAAATGAGTGCATCTGGATCATTAAGGTAAGGCTGACCACTTTCATAATTGAGAATTTCAATATCCTGAAAGCTGATGTCACCAAGTCCTTTTCCATACGCCTTCATATAAGCTTCTTTTCCTGCAAAACGTCCACCTACATATTCACGTTGACGTTTAGGTCCCATTTCAAGAAAACAGGCATATTCTTTTTCTGTAAGAATACGCCTGATTAATTTGTCATTGTGAATATCGATACGGTTTAAATCCAGGAGATCTATTCCAATACCGCGCATTAGTCTTTAAACTTCTTTTCGTATAATGTCATTAATTCATCAAGACTCATATTATCATCGATTTCATCAATCAAAGATTCATCTTTCTTACGAATCAATCTGAATTTACCAGTACGTTCTTCGATGATTTTTAAATCGTCCTGAGTCTGTTCACTGATTGTTGCAATATTACGTAAACGATCTTCTACAGAGCCGATGACTTTGGCACTGTCAACAGGTTTATCGTTATCATCTGGAGCTTCTAAAACAACTTTTTCACGTTTCTTTCTTGGAGCTCTTTTCTTCTTTTCTTTTGGTTTTTCTTCTTTGACTTCTTCGATTGTTTCAACATTTTCGATTGTTTCTACTGTTTCTTCGACAACGTCTTCGTTTTTATCATTTTCTTCATCTTCAACGACATTACCCATACCATAGAAAGGGCTTAATACTGGTACAAGCTCTTCTTTCTTTGGACGATAGCGTTTCTTCTTAGTAACAGGTGCTTTGCCGTCATCGCCTTTAGAAGCTGCATCTACTAAACCTGACATTGGCGAAATGATATCAACCAGCTTGTAATCACTTGTATTATCGAATCTTCTGCTTTGAGTCTTTTTCTTCTGACTTGTTGTTGATGCAGGTTTACTTGTCTTTACAACAGGTTTTTCTTCTACTTTGACAGTTGGTACTTCGTCATTATAGATTAGTGGTTCACTAAATTTATCTTTACGTTTTTGTTCTTCTTCGTTTACAACTGGTTCAACCTTTTGTTCAACCTTTTCTTCTTTCTTAACTACTACTTCTTCATCGTCTTCGCCAAAAAGCCACCCAAACATCATGATTCTCCCCTTTCATTTTTTATATGTATTGGTTTGTTTTTATGGAAACTAATGTCAATTCGATAAATCGGACCAAATGGAGAAAATTTTCTTTCATATTCAGTCTGAATATTATCTTCATAACCTTCGCTGTTGTGTAGATCTAGACAAACATCATGAATATGACAATTAAAACGAGTAAAAGACACAATTGAATATTCAAAAAGTTTTCTGTTATCTGTCTTAAAAATCAAATGTTCATGAGGTTTTAATATATGTTTATATTCTTGTAGAAATGATTCATAGGTCAAGCGACGTTTTTCGTGACGCTTCTTTGGCCATGGATCACTAAAATTTAAATATATGCGATCAATTTCATTTTCTTCAAAATCTTCAAGAAGATTTGCGGCATCCTCTTTGACAAACATAAGATTAGGTAAATCTAAATCTTTACGTTTATTGTACGCTTTTAGTAAAACTGTCGAGAACATTTCAATGCCGATGAAGTTGATTTCTGGATATCGTTTTGCCGATTCAATGATAAAATCACCTTTCCCCATACCGATTTCAATATGGATTGGATGATCATTCTGAAAAACTTCATGCCATCTGCCTTTATAAGCAGATGGTTCAACAATAACATGTTCTGGATGTGCTTTTAAGATATTGATTGCATCTGGATTATTTCGTAATCTCATACTATCCTCTCAATGAAAAAATTATATCATAACTTATTTAGATAATCCATTAATTTCAGTGCTTGTAAGAAGACGATATTCGCCACTTGCCAAATTTGAATCAAGCTTTAATGGACCTATTTGTATACGTCTTAAATATAGTACCTCTTTACCACGCGATTGAAACATACGCTTAACCTGGTGGTATTTTCCTTCTTGAATAGTGACTTGAACAAGATTCTTGTCGGCATCTATGACTTTTAAGTCAGCGCTTTGACATGTAAAATCTTCAAGTTCTATCCCTTCTTTAAAAGCATTTATATCACTGTCATCAATTTCTTGATCGATAATAGCTTCATAAATCTTATCGATATGATGTCGTGGGGATGTCAGATGATGAGCAAACTGACCATCATTTGTAAGCAAAAGTAGTCCTTCAGTGTCAATATCTAGACGACCTACAGGAAAGAGCTCATGGACATCATCAATCAAATCAGTCACAACTGGATGTAATAAATCCGTTGTTGCTGAAACATAACCTTGTGGTTTGTTGAGCATATAATACACGTTTTGTGTAAAAACAACTTCCTCTTGATCGACCTTAATTAAATCTTTATTTTCATCAACTTGTTGTTTTGCAGATTTTATGATTTGACCATTAAGCGTTACTACGCCACTTTTCAAAAGTTTCTTAACATCATTACGTGTACCATAGCCAGCATGTGCTAATAGTTTATCAATTCTCATAATTTATCTTCATAATATATTCAAAGCGATTTTTATCTTCACTTGTGTTGAAATAACTCAATAGAACAATTAAATCAGACTTTTTCGTAACTGTTCCTGATAATCCAATACCTTTATAAAAACCATTATCCTTATCTAATAATCCCTGAACTAATGAATAACTCATATCATCAAAAATGCCTAGTGTAGGATGATATTTATCAATTGAATAAGGTGAATAGCTAACCAGGATAATGTGGTACATATCGAT
>JAGBPZ010000135.1 GCA_017633115.1 Erysipelotrichaceae bacterium
GTTTCTGATAGTCTGTTGAAAGCGATTGATACACTTATTGTTGTTATCATGCCAGTTATGGTGATGTGTTTAATCTGTGGCGATTACATTGTCACTATTTTGTTTGGTCGTGGTAATTTTGGCCAGGCAGCTGTCATTGCTACTGCGGGTGTTGTCACAGGTTATGCTCTGGGATTTATTTTCCAGGCATTTAGAGCAACTTGTGTACGTGTCTATTTTGCGTTTAAGGATTCAAAAACACCGATGCTTAATGGACTTATTTCAGTTTCTGCTAATATCTTGCTAAGTTTAACACTATCAAGATTTATGGGGGTTAAAGGTATTGCTGTGGCGACAAGTATTGCGATGTTATTATCTTCAGTACTTCTTTTACAGGGGATTGATCGTTATCTTCCTGATTTCACATTAAAGCCTTTGTCTTTAGATTGTATTAAAGTAGTATTCATTACTTTAATTGTGGCTGTAAGTAGTTTCTATCTCAAACAATGGTTGCCATTTGGGACCTATATTTCGTTTGTTATCATGGGATTTTATGTGGTTATCGTTTATTATCTGTTAACGTTAATGACGCGTGTTAAGCCAACAGTTGAGTTGACTAATGTTGTTTACAGAACTCTTAAAGCACGCTACATCAATCACTAAAAGCGTGGTAAAGAGTATAAATATAAAATAATTTATTTAAAAGTTTTATACATAAATATGGTGAAAATCTAATGCTTCTAAGCAATAGATTTTTTTAATTGCGGTAAAAAGTCCTTTTTGTTTTTTTGATCATTTTTGAAATATTAATGAGTTAGTGGGGTAATGTCATTGAGTCGAGAGCTGGAAATTTATTTATATATGCGTGATGGTACTGTCATAATCGCTCTCATATTGGCGTTGGCAATCTATCATTTTTATCAAAAGTCATGCCTCAAACGACATGATTATGAACGTTTGAGGAAGTTCCGTAATAGAGTGTTTATTGCGTACATGATTGCACTTTGTGTCATAACGATTATGTCAAGAGGCGGTGTTGTGCCTAATGAACGCATGCAACTTTATTTGCCTTTATATTTTATCAATGCTATTAAATATCGTTACATTAATTTTGGAGTGCATGACTCCTTTCTCAATCTTTTGCTTTTTATTCCGTTTGGTTATTTATTCCCACATTTCAAGAAATCACCAGACTATAAGTGGCGCTTATTTTTGAGGACAGTTGTAGTGGGATTCTTAGTATCATTGTCAATCGAAATCATTCAGCTTGTTACTTATACTGGATGTTTCCAGTTGGATGATTTGTTAAAGAATACAATGGGTGCTGCCGTGGGATGTTTAATATATCTTTTGTTAGAAAGAAAAAATCAAGAAAGACCATTGTGATATTGTCACAAGTATTAAAGGAGCAAGAAAGACTATATGAAAGAAATAATCAATGTCACGAAAGCGACATTACCATCGTTTGAAGAATATGTAGAAGAAATTCGTGATTTATGGGATTCACACTGGTTGACTAACATGGGTCCTAAGCATGAAAAGCTTAGAACCAAGTTGTTGAGTTATCTTGGAGGTACATATATAGATTTATTCACCAATGGACATATGGCTCTGGAATTGACTTTACAGGCGATGAATCTGACTGGTGAAGTAATCACAACACCATTCACATTTGCTTCAACAACTCATGCCATTGTGAGAAATGGATTAGAACCAGTTTTTTGTGATATCGATCCAAATGATTTTACAATTGATGTCACAAAATTAGAAAGTCTCATTACTGATCGTACATCTGCAATTATGCCTGTTCATGTTTATGGTAATGTTTGTCAGGTTGAAGAAATCCAGCGCATCGCAAATAAATATGGATTAAAAGTTATTTATGATGCTGCACATTCCTTTGGCTGTGAATATAAAGGCAAAAAAATCGGCCATTTTGGTGATGCTTCTTGTTTTAGTTTCCATGCCACTAAGGTCTTTAATTCAATAGAAGGCGGAGCGGTTTGCCATAATGATGAAGAGCTATGGATGAAAATCTATGAGTTGAAAAACTTTGGTATTCATGGTCCTGAAAGTGTTATGGGTGTTGGGGCTAATGCCAAAATGAACGAGATGTGTGCTGCCATGGGCTTATGCAATATGCGCCATATTGATGAGCAGATTGCCATGAGAAAAGAATTGGTTGAATATTATCGTGAAAAATTAAATGGTATTGATGGAATCCAGCTTAACGTTATTCAAAAAGATGTGAAATCAAATTATTCTTATTTCCCAGTTATATTTGATGAGAAGAAGTTTGGCAGCAGTCGTAATGAAGTTGCTGATGCACTTGAAGAAGAAAGAATTTATGCAAGAAAATACTTCTATCCATTGACAAATATGTTCGATTGCTACGCCGGACAATTTGATGTTGAAGAAACACCAGTAGCTAGATATATCAGTAAGCGTGTTTTAACGTTACCGTTATATCCATCATTAGAAAAAAAAGATATCGATAGAATATGTGATGTCATTTACAAATGTAAGAAGTAAAAGCAGGGGTAGGTAAAGCATTATGATACTTGGTATGAATCAGCCTTATTTTTTTCCATACTTAGGCTATTTTCAACTGATGAACATGGCTGATATGTTTATTCTTTACGATGATGTTAACTTTATAAAAGGTGGCTGGATTCATCGTAATCGTATAAAAATCA
>JAGBPZ010000026.1 GCA_017633115.1 Erysipelotrichaceae bacterium
AGGTGAAGATTTATATCTTATCGGTACATCTGAACATTCAATGATTGGTCGTTTCCAGAACCAAATCATTAAATCAGAAGAATTACCAATCAAAATGACTTCATATTCTCCATGTTTCCGTAAGGAAGGCGGTAGCCATGGTTTAGAAGAACGTGGTTTATATCGTGTTCATCAGTTCGAAAAAGAAGAAATGATTGTTTTATGTGAACCTGAAGATTCAATGAAGTATTACAACGATATGTGGAAATATACTGTTGAAGTCTTTAGAAATATGGATATTCCAGTACGTCAGTTAGAATGCTGTAGTGGTGACTTAGCTGATCTTAAAGTTAAATCTTGTGATGTTGAAGCATGGTCTCCTAGACAACAGAAGTATTTCGAAGTTGGTTCTTGTTCAACTTTAGGTGATGCTCAGGCAAGACGTTTAGGTATCAGAGCTAAGAATGATGAAGGCACTTATTTCCTTCATACATTAAATAATACTGTTGTTGCTTCACCAAGAGGATTAATTGCTTTATTAGAAAACAATTATAATCAGGATGGCAGCGTTTCAGTACCAAAAGTATTACAGCCTTATATGGGTGGCAAAACAGTCATTGAACCAATTAAATAAATAAAAGTGAGCGATATCAGTGAATGATATCGCTCTTTAAGTATTTCCCGGGAAATATTTCTCTAAAATGAGTCTCCCTTTGATTTGTGTATTGAAAAAGGGATGAATTATGGTATAATGATTTTGCCATTACAATAGGCGGCTCCGAACCATGTCAGGACCGGAAGGTAGCAGCATTAAGGATCACCGTTTATGTGTAGTGGCTTTATTTTTAAGGAGATTGCACAATGGATGATTTTTTTATGCAACTCGCAATGGAAGAAGCAAGATTGGCAGCATTAGAAGATGAAATACCTGTAGGTGCTGTGATTGTTTATAGAGGCGAGGTTATCGCAAAAACGCATAATCGTAAAGAACATTTAGAAAATGCCACAAAACATGCCGAAATTGAAGCTATAGATATGGCTACAAAGGCAAAAGGCAATTGGTATTTAGATGAATGTACTCTTTATGTCACCATGGAACCTTGTATGATGTGTACCGGTGCAATCGTTTTAAGTCGTATTGATCGTGTTGTCATCGGGGCTTTAGAAAAACGCTGGCCAGCTATGACAACATTACTTGAACAGCATCAATTCAACCATCATCCTGATGTTGATTTAAGTCGATACAGTAAAGAATGTTCACGTATGTTGAGTGAATATTTCCGCAAAAAGAGACAGGAGAGATTGTTGAAAGACAATTGATTCAATGTATAATAATAAGGAAAGGAGTTGGATACAATGGCTTATAAATCATTATATAGAGCTTATCGACCACAAACATTTGCGGATGTTTCTGGACAACAGGCAATTATTACGACTTTACAACATGCCGTTGAAGAAAATAAAATAGCACATGCTTATCTATTTTGTGGTCCAAGAGGAACTGGTAAAACAACAGTCGCCAAACTACTCGCTAAAGCCATTAACTGCAGTAATACTCCTAAACCTTGTGGACATTGCGAAAATTGTAAAGAAATTGAATATGGAACACATCCTGATGTAATTGAAATAGACGCAGCCAGCAATAATGGTGTTGGTGAAGTCAGAGATTTAATTGATAAAGTCAAATATGCACCAACCAAAGGACATTATAAAGTCTACATTATTGATGAAGTCCATATGATGTCCGATGGCGCTTTTAACGCCTTATTAAAAACATTAGAAGAACCACCTGCTCATGTCATTTTTATCTTAGCAACAACAGAACCACATAAAATTTTACCAACGATTATTTCCCGCTGTCAGAGATTTGATTTTTCAAGACTGACAGAACAAGAAATGGTAGATCGCATGAAAGTTGTTATTAAAGAAGAACATTGTGATTGTGATGATGCTGCTTTAATGATGATTGCTAAACTTGCTAATGGTGGTATGCGTGATGCTTTATCAATTTTAGAACAGTGTCTCGCTTATAATGATGATCATTTAACGGAACAGGAAGTTAATGCGATTTATGGCATCATTTCAATGGATGATAAAATCAATTTCATCAAGACATTATTATCATCAGATATGAATCATGCTTTACAAATCATTGATGAAATGTTGAAAACTGGTACAGATATTAAGCGCTTGACTTATGATTTAGTCGATATCTTAAAGGATGTTGTGATTTACCGTAATACCAACAATCCAGCTATCCTTTCTGTATTAACTGAAGGATATATCGAAGAAATTGTTCCATATATGACAAGTGATGAAGCGTTAAACTTCGTTGACATACTGATGGAAGCAAGTGAAAAATATGCTTATGCGGCTAAACCTGATATCTATTTCGAGCTTGCAGTATTAAAGATGTGTAATCAAGATCACAATCAAAGTGTAGTAGTTGAAAAAGTCAAAGTTGAACCACAACAAATTCAACCTGTTACAAAAGTTGAAGAAGTGAAAGATGATGAAATGACTCATGAAGTGATTGAAGATGAACAAGATCAACAGGAAGTTATCGAAGAAAAAGAAGAAAACGAAGAACCTCCACACTTTGAGTTTGAACAAAAGGAAGAACCAGCTGGTCCTGTTGAAGAAACTGTCAATGTTGATCAGGATGATATCATGAATATCCTGGTTCAGGCTAATCGAGGCATATTAAATGATATTCAGGAAAAATGGAGCATTATTTCCCGTTATCGTGCTAATATGAATACAGCCAGAGCAGCAACAATGTTATCTGCAGGTAAACCAGTTGCAGCATGTCAGGATGCAATCGTTTTATCATATGAACATATGCCAGATGTTAATGCGGTCAATCATTATAGTAACTATCAACAGCTATCTTCACTTATAAAAGATGTCTTTGCGCATGAGTATCAATATATTGCGATGCAGGAGGATGACTGGCTGGCATTAAGAACTTATTATATTAAACAGATGCGTCAGAACGCACTGCCACAACCACGACCAATTTCATTACGACATATTGAACGTTACAATAAACAAAAGAAAGTCTTAACACCAGCACAGAAATATGCGATTGAAATGTTTGGTGAAGACTTAGTAGAAATTATTGAATAAAAAGGAACTCTATGGCTTATCCAGAATCATTTGAAGAATTAATGGCTTGCTTTAAAATGTTGCCAGGTATCGGTAATAAAGGTGCTGAACGTATGACCTATCGTATTATGGATATGGAAGAAGACCAGGTACAACGTTTTGCAGAAGCCTTAACTCAATTTAAAAAACGTATACGCTATTGTGAAACTTGCGGTAATATTTGCGAATCTGAACAATGTGATATATGTGCCAATAAAGAACGAGATCAAAGTACGATTTGTGTAGTTGAAACCCCTAAAGATGTTTTTGCGATGGAAAAGTTAAAAGAATATCATGGTCTCTATCACGTACTCGGTGGCACAATTTCAATTATGAATGGTATCACGATGGATGATTTAAATATTCATTCGTTGTTTGATCGCATTACTGATGAAGTTAAAGAAGTCATCATTGCGACAAATCCTACAAGCGATGGTGAAACAACTGCCCTTTTCTTAGCTAGATTACTCGCTAATAGAAATGTGGAAGTAACAAGAATTGCACATGGATTGCCTGTTGGTGGATCATTGGATTATGCAGATGAAATGACTTTATTGAAGTCTTTGGAAGGAAGAAAGAAATTATGAGAAAAGATGATCGTCAACTTGTTCTATACATGGTGATTCCACCAATAGTGATTTTATTACAATCAAGATTGATATCATTACTCAATTCATTAATTATGACAACCACAGGTGAAATGAATGTCTTTTCATTATTGAAAATCATCATTTACATCATTACTGGTTTATTAATGGCTTATGTAGCTCGTATTCATACAAGAAAAAGAGGATTACAGATAGTCTTAACGATAGTCCATCTGGTTATCTTTCTATTCTTGATTTTGCAATACTATAGCCCTATCCTTCCCTATTTTGTGATTGCGTTCTTACATAGCAATGAATTGTTTATCTATTTATGGTGTGGGGTCTATATATCAAATTTACTGACATTACTATTTTCTAGTGTCACTCAATCTACTACAAGAAGAAAAAAGACAAGAAGCAGAAGATAATCTTTTGCTTCTTTTTTTGGTTGAAAATATAACTTTATCTATCGTTGACTTTTGATTATAATGTACTTAATTGTTTCTATAAGAAATGAGGGATAATAATGGCTGGATTATTTATTACATTTGAAGGTGGCGAAGGTGCAGGTAAAACGACCATCGCTAGAATGATTGTCGACCAATTACGCAAAGAAGGTTATACGGTTGAACTGACCAGAGAACCTGGTGGCGTTGATATCGCCGAACAAATTCGTGATGTTATTGTCAATAAAGATAATACTGCAATGGATCCAAAGACTGAAGCCTTGCTCTATGCTGCAAGTAGACGACAACATTTAGTAGAACGTGTGTTACCTGTATTAGAATTAAATGGTATTATTATCTGTGATCGTTTTATTGACAGTTCCCTGGTCTATCAAGGTATTGCAAGACATATTGGTATTGAGAAAGTTTATCAGATGAATCTTTTTGCTACAGAAGAAATTATGCCAGAACTAACAATATTCTTTGATTTAGATCCTCAAATCGGATTAAAACGTGTAAGAGATAATAATCGTGAAATCAATCGTTTAGACTTGGAATCAGAAAAATTCCATCAAGAAGTCTATGAAGGTTATAAAACAATAGCCGCCATGTTCCCAGATCGTATTAAAACAATTGATGCTTCTTTATCAGTTGTAGAAGTCTATGATCAGGCAATGAATTTAATCAGGAAATACTTATGACCATTCGTTCCTATTTAGAAAAGAACCAGCCCTATTTCCTTAATGTTATTCAAAAAAGTATTCAAAATCATAAACTCAGTCATGCTTATTTGATTGTAGGAGAAGCAGACGAAGCCAGTTTATACCTTGCACAAAGCATTCTATGTCGAAAAGATACATTGGCATGTGAAGAATGTGATATTTGCCGTAGAGTGGCCAATCATAATTATCCAGACTTTATAACTTATGATGGTAATGAAGGTACTATCAAAAAAGAATATATTGAATCCATTCAAAGAGAGTTTAATAAAAAAGCTTTTGAAGGTGGTAAGAAAGTCTATTTATTAAAATCCATCGAGAATAGTTCAACAGTCGCAATGAACAGTCTTTTAAAGTTCTTAGAAGAACCAGTTGATGATGTTCATGCTATTTTGACCACAAAGAATCTCAATAAGGTCTTACCTACTATTCAATCACGATGTCAAATCATACGTTTGCTGCCTGAATCCAAAGAAATGTTGATTCGTCGTTTGATGAATGAAGGTTTTGATGAAGAAGATGCAACAATTGCTGTATCAATAGTGAATCACTATGAAGAATGTAAAGAACTATTGGAAAGTGATGATTATAATCATTTGAAAGATAATGCCCTATTCTTTGTAGAGGATTACTTTAACGCACCAATGAATTTGATGTTTAACCAACAAATTCAAATCAGTCAGAAGTATAAGAGTAATAGAAAAATTATCTCAATCTATTTGAATATGGTATTACTGGCATTTAGAGATGTGTTTCACGTGAAACATAATGTAGGATTAGTGTTTACCAATCATGAGATGCTCTTTAAAAATTGTCCAAATGATGATAGAATACTTGAGAAAATTGAAATTATCTTAGATACAATCAAGTTTATAGAAAATAATGCGAATATACCACTCGCAATAGATGGTATGGTATATAAAATTTTAGAAGGAGTAACACATGGATAGATTAGCAGCAGTGAGATTTAATAATGTTGGGAAATACTATTATTTTTCAACACGATTAGATTTACACAAAGGCGATAAAGTCGTTGTTGAAACTGTTCGTGGTTTGGAATTGGGTGAATTGATTTCAGAATTGAAAGATATGTCAGAATTCAAACTCGAAACAGAATTAAAACCAGTTATTCGTCTTGCCAATCAAGCTGATCTTGAAGTTGACGCATTTAATAAAGACAGAGCAGTTATCGCCTTTGATATCTGTAAGCAGATTATTGCAGAGTCTGGATTGGATATGCATCTCATTAACTGCGAGTATACTTTAGATTCATCGAAAATTATCTTTATGTATACTGCAGATGAGCGCGTTGACTTTAGGGAATTACTGAAACGTTTAGCATCAGAATTTAAATGCCGAATTGAATTAAGACAAGTCGGTCCAAGAGACAAAGCTAAAATTATCGGTGGTTTAGGTAATTGTGGTATGCCATTATGTTGTTCATCATTTTTAGGTGAGTTTGATGGTATTTCCATTAATATGGCAAAGAATCAGTTATTGGCTATCAATATCGATAAAATATCTGGAGCCTGCGGCAGACTTTTATGCTGTTTAAAGTATGAAGATGAAGCTTATAAGGAAATAAAAAAGAAATATCCAAAAATTGGAACAATTTCTACATTTAATAAGAGATCAGTTAAAGTTGTTGGCTTAAATGTATTAAGTGAACTTGTTAAAATTGATGATCAAGGCAATATTAGTTTCATTACGTTAGAAGAATACAACCTTGGTATGCCAATGGAAGTATTAAAAGAAAAAGCGGCTAAAGAAGCAGAAGCAGCTGCTGATAATAAAACTAAAAACAAGCAGAAACAAAAGAATGCAGCCAATCGTAACCAAAATAAAGGTAAGAAACCAAATCAGGTTAAAAAAGTTAAGACTATCAATAAACAGGTAGATGTAACAAGCGAGACGCCAAAAATCAAAAAGAAACAAAAGCCAAAAAAACAGGTAGCAGAAAAAGTTAAAGAACAGCAGAATCCTGTAGATAAACAAGTTAAAGCAAATAAAACTGGTAAAAAACAGATAGATAAAACAAAGAAGAAACCAATTTCTAAGAATTTAGGACCGAAACCACAAATTGAACAAGTAGAAAAGAAGGTCAATTCTAATCAAAAAAAGCAGTCTCGTAATAATAAAAAGCGCTATTTCAATAATAAGAGAAAGCCAGGCGCACCAAAACAAGCTAAAGGATCACAAAATGGCCAACAATAATGAAGTCATTAATTATCTGTTAGCACATAAAGAAATGAAAATTATCCAAAGGAAAGACATGTTCTGCTTTTCTTTGGATACTGTTTTATTAGCGAACTTTTGTTCAATAACAAAGGATGTTAAAACAATCGTTGATTTTGGAACAAACAATGCAGCAATTCCCCTTCTATTATCTAAACGAACTGATAAACCAATTGTAGGTGTAGAAATTCAGGAAGAAGCAGTTGATCTTGCAAGACGTAATGTTGAATTAAATCATTTAGAAAATCAAATAACTATTGTTCATGATGATATTAAGAATTATGTCAAATATGCTTACAGGTCAAGATTAATTGTATGTAATCCGCCTTTCTTTAGAGTTGATGAAAAAAGTCATTTAAATGATAATGAATATCTTCAAATCGCCAGACATGAAACAACGATTGATTTAGAAGGTATTATTTCATCAGCAGCTAGTTTGTTAGATAATAAAGGACGCTTCGCTATGGTACATCGCCCTGATCGTATGATTGAAGTTGTTAACATGATGCAAAAATATAAAATAGAACCAAAACGCATTCGTTTCGTTTATCCAAAAGTTGGTAAAGACTCTCATATTTTCTTAATTGAGGGTGTTTTTAAAGGCAATCATGGATTAAAAATAGAAGCGCCATTATATGCTCATAATAATGATGGGTCATATAGTGACGAAGTCAAAGAAATGTTTGGCTATTAATAAGGATATTTATATGAAAAGACAAAAGAGTTTTGATAATCAAAAACCAACGTTATATCTGGTCCCTACTCCTATAGGCAATTTAACTGAAATGACGCCTAGAGCAATCGATATCTTAAAAAGTGTTAATTATATTGCGGCTGAGGATACCAGACATACGTTACAATTATTTAATCATTTTGATATTAACGGAAAACTAATATCACATCATGAACATAATATAAAAGCATCATCGATCAAAATTTTGCAACTAATGGATGAAGGTGAATCTATTGCTTTAGTCAGTGATGCAGGTTATCCTGCAATCAGTGATCCAGGATATGAACTGGTTAAAGAAGTCATTGAGCATGACTATAATGTTGTGCCTGTTTCTGGATGTAATGCCTGCCTGGATGCATTAGTTGTTTCAGGAATTGCACCGCAACCTTTTATGTTTTATGGTTTCTTGAATCATAGTGATAAAAAGAAGAAAAAAGAACTTCAACAACTCAAAAATATTACTTATACAATTGTTTTTTATGAAGCACCTCATCGTATTACTAAAACTCTATCTCTTTTGTTAGATGTGTTTGGTGATCGTCAAATTGCTTTATGTAGAGAGCTGACTAAGAGACATGAGGAAATTATCAGAGGAAAGATTTCCGAGGTTTTATCAATTAGTAATGAACTTAAAGGTGAAATGGTCATTGTGGTTGAAGGATGCAATGAAACAGAAGCAGAAGAACAATATGACTTCCCAGTGATTGAACATATTGAACAATTAATGGAGGAAGGACTGTCTTCAAAAGAAGCAATAAAAAAAGTAGCGCATTTGCGCCACTTGAAGAAAAATGATGTTTATCAGGAATATTTGAAAAACAAGGATAAGTAAAGAGATGTTTCACGTGAAACATCTCTTTTTAAATTACTCTTTCATAGGCTATACGCTTAGCTCCATCAAGAAGATGGATAATACCACATTCACTAAAACCATTCTTTTTCAGGAAATGTCTCATCGATTGATTATCTAAATGTGTATCGATACGAATTGAACCGCATTGATTATTCTTTGCCAAAGATATAGCGTACTTCACGAATTGTGAGGCAGCACTTCTGCCTTTAAAGTTTGGATCTAATGCTATACGATGGATGACTACATAAGGTTCATTCTTAGTTAACCATTGTCCAATTATTTCGTGATATGTAGGTTCATCTTCAACTGCTATATAGGCAGTTCCTACTAAATGACCATCGTTCATTAATTTGTAACTATTTTCTTTTTGGATATCTTCAATCAATGATTGTTGATTAGGATAACCATCTTGCCATTGATCAATTTGATGTTCAAAGAAATATGTCTTTGCTTGATCATAAATAGTACAAATATCAGAAATATCTTGAGTTGTTGCTTTTGTCACAAACATTAAGGTAATGGTTTCCCTTCTGCCAGATACAAGTCATACCATTCTTGTTTAGTGATTTCGAAATCAAGTGCTTCTAAAGATTCATTAAGATGAACTAAAGAAGTAGTTCCTAGAATCGGCTGCATATTAGCTGGATGTTTGAGAATCCAAGCTAATGCGATGGCATTTTTGTTGGTATGGTACTTATCTGCTAATTGTTCTAATACAGCATTGAGCTTTTCATATTTTGGATTATTGATAAAAGTACCATCAGCCCAACTTGCCTGGAATGGACTCCAAGGTTGAATGAGGATATCATTTAAGCGACAGTAATCAAGGATACTACTATCCTTATCTATTGCCCACTGTTCAACCATATTGACATTCATACCAACATCAATCATACCAGAATGAATAATAGAGAATTGTAATTGATTAATCAGTACTGGAATGTCTTTTAAGTACTTTTCTAATAAAGCAATTTGATAAGAGTTATGATTAGAAACACCGAAATATTTGATTTTACCTTCATTATAAAGTGTATGAATGGCATCGGATAATTCTTCTGGATCATAAATCATATCAGGGCGATGCAGCAACAATATATCAACGTAATCTGTATGCAGGTTTTCTAAAGATTGGTTTACCTGTTGTAAGATATGTTTTTTTGAAAAATCATATCTTTTTCCAGGAATGATACCACATTTAGTCTGGATAATCATCTGTGAGCGCCATTCAGGATGTTTCTCTAACGCTTCACCAAAAACCTTTTCAGATTGTCCACCACCATAGATATCCGCATGATCAAAGAAGTTAATACCTTGTGCAAGTGCACCGCTTATAAGTTTCTCAACATCATCGACTGTCATGTTGGCAATACGCATGCATCCCAAACCAATTTGAGAGAGTTTGAGGGATGTCTGTTTTAAAGTTACATATTTCATTATTGCGACCTCCTTGATTTCATTATAAGATATAACTACCATTAAAGGAAGAAGGTGAAATAATGATTTATTATTTAATCAATATCACTGTTTATATTGTTTCAGTTATTATGGCAATGATTGGCTTATCATGTTTTCATTTTGATCGTTTTATTCGTGAGGGTCGAATGAAAGAATTTTATGTGTTCTATTTAATGGCAAGTGTAGGATTAGGCTACTTATTTGCCTCATTTATTCTGAATTTCACGACTTGGAGTTCATTACTTTAGGTCATATTAAAAATAATAAATTATGCTTGATTAATGATAATAAAATGATACAATAGTGGTGCAAAAAAAGGAGGAGTGAACATGAACTTATCAAAAGAAATTGGTATTGACCTTGGAACAGCCAACATCCTCATTTACGTAAAAGGAGAAGGTATTGTTGTCAACGAACCTAGTGTTGTAACTATTAACACAGAAACAAACAGACCAGTCGCAGTAGGTGAAGAAGCAAGAGAAATGCTTGGTAAAACTCCTGGTAAATTACAGGCAATCAGACCTTTAAAAGATGGTGTTATTGCAGACTTCCAGGTAACTGAAATTTTGTTGACTCACTTTATTAATAAATTAAATTTAAAAGGCATCTTTGCAAGACCTAAAATTTTAATTTGTTGTCCATCAAACATCACTTCAATTGAAAAAAGTGCTATTCAGGACGTTGCATTAAGATGTGGTGCAAAGAAAGTATTTATTGAAGAAGAACCAAAAGTTGCAGCTATTGGTGCAGGCTTAGATATTTCAAAACCATCAGGTAACATGGTTATCGATATCGGTGGTGGTACTACTGACGTTGCAGTATTATCATTAGGTGATATCGTTACAAGCCGTTCATTAAAAGTAGCTGGCGATACTATGGATGCTGAAATCATTAAATATGTCAAAGATAAATATAAATTATTAATTGGTGATTCTACAGCTGAAGATATTAAGATTCAGATTGGTTGTGCAACTGATCCAGATTCAGATCACTTAGTAGATGTACGTGGTCGTGACATGGTAACAGGTTTACCAAAGACTATTCAGGTCAGTGAAGCAGAAACTTGTGAAGCATTACATGAAGTATGTGAAACAATCTTAGTTGCAGCTAAACAGGTACTTGAACAGACTCCACCAGAATTATCTGCTGACATTGTTAACAAAGGTGTCTTCTTAACAGGTGGCGGTGCTTTATTAAAGAACTTAGATAAGTATCTTGAAAGAGCATTATTTGTTCCAGTATTCGTTGCAGACGATCCATTAGACTGCGTTGCAGAAGGTTGTGGCGTCATGCTTGAAAACACATATTATTTAGGTTAATGAAAAGACAGAGACATCTGTCTTTTTTCTTTTGTGTCAAAAAAAGACAGATTCGTCTTTGAATCTGTCTAGTCATTGAAATAAGATAAACATTCTTCAAGCCAATCAATATAAGCTTGTTCCTTACTTATGATACGTTTTTGTACCAATTGCTCTCCAATATTAGAAGGATCCTTTAAAAGGAGAGGTAATGATAATTCTAAATATTTCAATTTTGCTTTATGTTGTCCGATTTGACTTTTTAAAAGTTGGACAGTTTGTGATCGTTCAATATTATCACTAAACAAAAGTCGCATACAGAAAGCATCTTTTTCAATAGTATCACATGCTTCATCACGTATGGCCCAGCGAAGAAACTCTTCGCGTCCATATTCAGTGACATGATACAATGTTGATTCCTGAGTATAGATAATAGCGCCTTCCTGAGAAAGCTTTCGTAATTCAGGTGCAATCTGGCTATTCTTTGCAGACCAGAATTGTCCAATCAAACCATTGATTTCTTCTTTAATATCAGCATATGTCATGTCATCTTCGGTCAATAACCCAAGGATGGCATATTTTAATGTCCTCATAATTGGAGTGACTTATTATTTGATAAAACCGAAATGATGTCCAGGTTTGACCATATCAAGAAGCATGATTTCTTCTTCCTTAACGCGTCCTACGAGGTTACGTTCGCCGTCATTTGGAATGTCTCTTAAAGCAATTTCTAATTCGCCACGATAGTGTGCAAGATTATCATTAACAACTAAGACATCACCTTTAGTAAAGACTTTCTTATCACATGGACGATGAGGAATAGGGGTATTCTTATAGTTCAAACGAACCATTGAAGATCTTAAGAAGAAAGAAGAGTGGTCAAAACGATCCCAATGTGGTGCATAATCATAAACGATCTCTTTTTCAACATCAGTGATATCGTCTACTTCATCCATTCTGAAAGTAATCTTTTGTGTATTGACTTCTGATAGCGCTTTCAATTCTTCTTCGGTCGCAAAGGCATTACCAATCATAATATCATCAACATCACCTGCAGCTAAATAATAACGTGCCTGCAAGTCAATTGGTAAACCACGCATGATTTCAACTGTTGGTAAACCACAGAATACATTCCAAGGACCATGTGTATTTTCGGCATTACTTGAAACAAAAGCAGCAGTTCTTAAATTTAATGATTTCCAATAAGCGTTTAACTGTTTGAATAGATCCCAGTCTAAACCAGAATAACGTTCAGGGAAGAAGTTATGGCAAATAGTAATTTGATCTCTATTACCACCATTCTTAATTAATAATTCAACCCCTTGATCCATAGAACCATTGAATTCAATCATAATATTATCAGGATTACGAGTGATTTCAACGTCCTGTAAGGCACCAAAAGATCCATCAAGTCTGATGATATCAACACCCATTTCTTTAAATGGTGTTAAATCATTATAGCTGGCACCCAGGTGTTTAAAAACAGAAGGGTTAGTATCAACTGCGACCTGATAACCCAATTCATGAGCCTTTTTCATGAAAGCACCAAAGTCTTCCATAATCTTTTCTTTAGGTTCATCTACAGAAAGTAAACAAGTAAATATACGACTAAAACCATACTTAGCGGCTGTCTCCATGTAATTATAAACAGTCTCGATATCTGCTTTTTCTGGATATACGGAAATTCCTAATTTATGCATATAGTGCACCTCCTTGTTCTGATTATATCACTAAAGTGAAATTCATATATTCTTTTTTGAAAAATTGATATATAATACTTGTGAATGTGAGAGGTGTGAAAATAATGGATTATGAATTATTGATACCACCAGCAGCAGCGCTTGTTATATCTTTGGTGAGTGTTCCCATTATCGGGAAGATTGCCAAGAAGCTGAATATTATAGCTGAAATTAATAAACGTACAGTTCACCATGGCGTTATTGCTCGTACGGGAGGCTATGCGATTTATTTCAGTTTTATTATATGTGCCGCTTGGTTTTTAAAAACAGACCAACAAATCAATTCAATATTGATAGGTGGTTTTATTGTATTCATGACAGGCTTTATAGATGACATATATACATTAAAACCTAAACAAAAATTATTAGGACAGATACTTGGGACATTGGTTGTCATTTTCTATGGTGGCATTACCTTAGGTAATTTACCGCTGTCATTCCTGCCTGATAATGTTGTGTCGTGGATCAGTATATTGATTAGTATTGGATGGATCATTGGCATCACTAATGCCATCAACTTAATTGATGGTCTGGATGGTTTATGTGCCGGTGTTTCGATGATTGTCTTAGGTACAATTTCAATTATTTCTCTGCGCTATGGTCGTACTGATATTGCTTCATTATCAAATATCCTTATTGGTGCGATAGGTGGCTTTTTATTCTTCAATTTCCATCCAGCAAAGATTTTTATGGGTGACTGTGGAGCTTTGTTTATAGGCTTTATGATTGCCTCAATATCTTTATTAGGATTCGGATTTAAGAGTACAGCATTCTTTACTTTAGGTGCGCCAATTGTCGTATTGAC
>JAGBPZ010000136.1 GCA_017633115.1 Erysipelotrichaceae bacterium
ATCAAACTCTCCATTGTCTTTATGAAGAGCCCTCTTGAGCTCGTTTTATCTTTGTTTCATGTTTGAATAGTTCAAACTCATCGTTTTGACGTGTGATTGGTCAGTTATCAATGTTCGACTTGCGCTCTTTGCCGAGTGCTCATTTAATATACCATTTTTATAAGGTAATGTAAAGCATTTTTTTATATTTTTCTATTACAATTTTTAACATGACTTTTTTGGCATTTTTTACCTAAAAAAATACAAATGAACGCAAAAAAATATAGAAGAGTTGCCCCTTCTATACCTTTTTTTACTTTAATCAAATTCCATATAAGCCTTTGCCGTACCATCTTTAAGACTTATTTCAAATACAGAATGACCAGCACCTGAGCCTTTGTAGTTGACTTCACTTTCCGCAAATACAAATTCATCCTCTTCTGTAAATCCAATCTCTTCACTATCCTTATACTTATCAATGCCAAGTTTCAGATAGATTGATTCGCCACCCTTTAATGTCACACCGTCCTTAGTGATGTCATACCAGACTTTATTATCCTTACTATATTGTTTAAAGTAAGCACCGTAATCTGGTTCATCTTCATCATTTGTATTGGCTGATTGGTTGTCAGCTTTTGGATAGAAGATAGTATCACCATTACCTTTGTTACTCTTGATGCTGATTGTGAGTTCTTCTCCTGTTAGTTCAACTGTATGCACACGATAATGAGCAATACATTCCACAGCTTGCAATGTCAATACATTTGATTCAGGTGATTCATAAGTCTGGTCTTTGATTTTTTTATAGCCTTTAATCTTATAATCATAAGTGACACCAGCTTCGACCGTATCGTCAACAATTTCATTTGTGCCATTGACACGTTTGAGTTCTTTAAACTCTGTCTCATCACTTTTTTTACGGTAAACAATATATTTTGATGGCTCTATACCTGTATAGCATTGGGCAAACAGATACAGTTTTTCGGATGTATTTGTTTGGAATTCCCCATAGCCGCCATTAAGCAAGTCAGGCTTGCCCAGTCCTGCACATTCATATTCACAAGAATCCTCGGAAAAAGACGTATATGCAAGTGTCTTTTTACCATTGACTTCTTTATATCCTCTAATAATATAACAATACAAAACTCCCGGCTCTGCCGTCGTATCATTATATTTTGTCTGATCTGCAGCAACCTCAGCAACAGTCTCATAATCACTTGCTACCGGAAGGGTTTCAGCGTCTTCCTCATAAAGACAACGACATATTTCATAATGATCGACATCCTGCTTTTCCCATTTCAATTTTACAGAATCAATAGCCGCACTCATTGATAAAGACATTGTTTCAGCTTTAGTATCTTCACTTGGCTTTGAGCAAGCCGTTATGGAAGCCATAAAAAGTACCATTATAACCAAATAAGACAATATTTTCTTAACCATACGTCTCTCCTCCATTATTCACACTACTATCAAGATATGCGCATCCAGCATCCTACTCAACCACAATCTATTTCACTGTACGTTCACTAAGATGCTCAATCGAACTGTATAATAATCCTTCTATAATTATCATATCACATACATCTATAAGAAAGTGACTAAAGAAAATGTGTTTTAAAATAAAAACATTCCTGAAGTATGGATAAAAACTTCAGGAATGCTTTGATTTACTTTTTCAAAGAGGCATTAATCGCATCAATGAACAATGAACGCATGCCGCCTTTTTCTAATGCCATAACACCTTTAATTGTTGAACCTGCAGGTGAAGTGACCTGATCTTTCAAGATACCAGGATGAGTACCTGTTTCCGCTTGCAGCATAGCGGCACCAGCGACAGTCTGCGCAGCAATCGCATAAGCATCAGCGCGTGGTAAACCATTGGCAACAGCGCCATCTGCCATCGCTTCAATGACCATATAAACATAGGCAGGAGCACAACCGGAAACAGCACCACCTACGCCCATCAAATGACTGCCAAGAATAACTGTCTTACCAACACAATCAAGATCTTGTCTAACCGAAGCAAATTCCTCATCAGTTAATGATTGTTTTTCTTCTAACAGACAAACACCTTGTTTGACTGCAACCGCAAGATTAGGCATGATTGTCAAATGTCTTGTTGAAGAATCCAATAATTCTTCATAACGATCATAGTCAAATCCTAATACGATTGACACGATTGCTTTGTTTTTCAATTCATCTCTTACAGCTAATACGACCTGAGCAGCAACCTGTGGTTTAACGCAGACAAACACTACATCGCTTTGTCTGATGACATCCTCATTGCTTTGACCAATCGCAATACGTCCATCCTGACGTGTAATAGCAGCCTGATTGATGTCATAACCAATTATATCTGTTGTACCATTAAGATCGGCAGCTTCAAGAAAACCTGTAATAAGAGCACTGGCCATATTGCCAAGGCCTATAAAACCATATTTATACATAGTCTATCTCCTTATAAGAATTCATCCCTCATCATATAATGAGGGATGTACTTTTTTATATTAGAATTTTCTGTTCTGAATGAAGATTGGTACATCATCATCGAAATCATCATTCTGATCGATTTTTGATGTGTTTGAATTTGTTCTGAAGCCACCACCAGGTCTAGTGTTAACAGGTTCAGGTTCGCCTTCTTCAAAACCTGTTGCGATAACTGTAACGATGATCTGATCATCAAGATTTTCGTTAATTGCAACACCAAGGATTGTGTTAACTTCGTTACCAACTGCTTCTCTGATTGCTGCAAGTGCTGTATTTGCATCATAAAGAGTGATATTTGGACCACCAGTAACGTTAACGATCGCATCTCTTGCACCAGAAATAGACTGATCAAGTAATGGAGATGAAATAGCTCTCTGTGCTGCTTCTTCAGCTTTGTTGTCACCATCGCTCATACCGATACCGATTAAGGCATTGCCACGATCCTTCATAACTGCAGAAACGTCAGCGAAGTCAAGGTTGATGAATGCTGGAATTGCGATCAAGTCAGTGATTGTCTGAACACCTTGGCGTAATACGTTGTCAGCTTCACGGAAAGCTTCCTGCATTGGTCTATTACCGATGGCATCTAATAAACGGTCATTAGAAACGACAATAATAGAGTCAACGTTCTGTCTCAATTCTTCTAAGCCAGCTAAAGCCTGTCTGCTTCTCTTAGGGCCTTCGAATGTGAATGGAGTTGTAACGACTGCAACTGTTAAAGCACCAATTTCACGCGCAATCTTAGCAACGATTGGAGCTGCACCAGTACCAGTTCCGCCACCCATACCAGCAGCAACGAATACCATGTTAGCACCGTTCAAGATTTCTTTAATGTCATTTTCTGCTTCAACAGCAGCTTTACGACCGATTTCAGGGTTACCACCTGCGCCTAAACCATGAGTGACATCTCTACCGATAATGAGTTTGTTGATACCATCAGCAGTGATACCTTTAAGCATCTGTGCATCAGTGTTTAATACATAGAATTCAACACCACGTACACCATCAGTAATCATGCGGTTAACGGCATTACATCCTCCGCCACCAACACCTACTACTTTAATCTTTGCAACCTGTACAAAATCTAAACTTTCATCCATTGTCTTACCCTCTCTTTATTTTTATTCTTCTGTAAAGAATGAATTGACGATTTTTTTGATTCGACCATCACTGTCGTCTTCTTTTTTCTTCTTTTCTTCTTTATTCTTAGTGAGACCTTTTAATCTGACACCAATTGTGTTAGATAGCTCAGGCAGAATCATTGAGACTCTGTCCTCCCCGTTGAGTTCTTTACGGTCATCTAAGTAATACATCATACCCAGGCATGATGTCAAGGCCATATCGCGGCCGCCAATCGTTTGTGGACGATAACATGTGACTTTCGTTCCCAGACGTGCTGAAGCAATACGTTCAAATCCAGGAAGTTCAGCTCCTCCGCCAACGATGACGATTTCATAATCACGACCATCGTGAATAACATCAATTTTCGTTTTAATGACTTCCATCAATTCATTGACAGCTTTCTGCATCAGTGATGATAAGTCATATTGTGTATAATTTTTTATGTCGTTACCATATTTAGTGGTGTGAATAACATCTTCTTCACCAACGGCATCTTCGCATGTACCATATTTGACTTTATACTTTTCTGCTGTTGCCATGTCAATCATCCAGGCAAGAGCAACTGCCTTTGTGAGATCATAGCCACCCACAGGTACCTGTGCCAGATATTTTAAATAACCGCCCTCAAATAAAGCAACAGAAGTTGCATCAAAGCCCACATCAATCAAGATTGCACCATCCTGCAAACAAGCAGCATCGAATGCTTCAAGTGCTGAAGAATAAGCATTGATGGTGACATCAAGAAGATCAAGACCTGCTTTCTCTATTGCCATCAAGTAACTATAAAACAGCTTTTTCTTTAATGTTATCATCATTGATTCAACTTTCAATGATGCAGTTTTCATTCCTAATGGAATTGTATCCATACGTCTTGTATCTAAATAGTACATGACAGGTACAACGGATACAATTTCTTCTGTCTTATCTAAAGCAAAGCGGCGTGATAGTTTCAACGTACGGATAATATCATCAACACCGATGCGGTCATTATCCGAATTAACTTTTGTAATACCATCACCCTGATAGATATGTGCCCCTCGTGATGGCAGCGTTAATGCAACCGCATTAATTGGCGCTCCCAATTCGGCACTTGCTTCATCGACGATTTTTCTAATATCTGCAGCTACGGCATCAACGTCTTCAATGATTCCTTTGCGAATCCCGTGACTTGCCATTTTCTTTGTGAAGAGAATATTAATGTTCGCACTGACTGTCTCGCCCACCAGCAATTTTATAGTTGCGGAGCCGATATCCAAAACAGCATAGATTTGTTTCATAATGACTCTCCTTTTACAGATACACCTATTTTAACATAAATCATAGGCATTTAAAACATGAAATATACCCTCTTGACCACATTTTTTAGAGTGTTTTTTTGTCTTATTTTAGAACAAAAAAGCCATCTCAAAGATGGCTATTTACTCATATAAATATGGTTTCCTTCAAAGGAAAATATTTTGTAATCATCAAATTCTGCCATATAGGCCTGATAGTTAAAGCGGCTTGGCTGTAACGATTTAGACATTTCATCTATGCGGATAATCAGTTCTTTGCCATTGTCCATAACCAGACGGATACGCAATTCATCCTTAGGTTTAGGGGCATAGATAATATCACTCACACTTGATTTGATGATGTCTGGCACATCGACATAAGCTGTTGAGAATTGCTTGATCAGCTTGACATTCGTAAAATCAACCATACGTGGGTAAGCTTCAACTTTACCAATATTGAGATTCTGATCAAGGAGTATCGTTTCGCCACTGCCATCGATAAGATAACACTTATCACCAATTGTATAATAGGCAACAATGCGATCTTCGTTGACATCGATATTGACCTGACCTTTAAGAGTCTTGGTGACTTTGGCACTCTTAATAAGAGGCATCGCAGCCAATTCCTGTTCCAGACGTTCAACTCTTGTCATCAGGAATAACGATTTGTGTTCTTGGACAGAAACGTGATCGCTGATGACATAGGTATTGACCAGTTTATTGCCTTTAATATTGACTTCCTGGACACGTGAATAATCACTAGACGCATAGACGATCAGAATCATGACGCACAAAAGCACAAATCCCAGCGACGCAACGCGTTTGAGCTTCAACATGCCATTTCTGCGATGCGTACGACGCATACTTTTGCGGCTTGGCTTCTTCCCTTTCTTAATACGTCTTAGTTTCATTGTTCACTACTCCCAGTTAACCAGTATAACTTCTGTCTTTAACTTGACTCCAAATTTTTCCCAGACCTTGAATTGAACCAGTTCAATCAGATCCAATATATCTCTAGCCGACGCATAGCCATTGTTGACAATGAAGTTTGAATGTTTTGGTGAGACTTGAGCACCACCGATTTCATAACCTCGCATACCTACTTCATCAACATATTTCCATGCTGGCTGATCATCAGGATTACGGAAGACACTGCCAGCACACGCAAAATTCCATGGCTGAGTCGACATACGTCTTTCCTTACGTTTATCTAGTAACTGATGAATCGCAACCGGATCACCGACATCAAGAATGAAGACGGCATCAAGGACGATCCACTCAGGATGCGCCTGTAAAATTGACGTACGATAGCCAAACTGCATTTCTTCATTACTCAAAGTCACAATTTCATTATGCTCATTGAGAATACGTACCGACTGACAAATAGCCGAGATTGAAGAATTATACGCACCAGCATTCATATAAATGCCGCCACCTACAGCGCCAGGGATACCACCCATAAATTCCATACCAGTCAAACCAACTTTAGCTGACTGGTAAGCTAAAGGAATCAGACCCGCACCTGCCTGAGCAACAATCACGTTACCATTAAACTCGATACGGTTCAAATGATCCAATGAGATAATGACGCCTTCATATTCCCTATCCGAGAATAAGACATCGCTGCCTTTACCAATGACCATATGAGGAACATTTTCCTGACGTAAAAAGTTAAGGGCACTTTTTAAACTATCGATATCCTTAATATAGACAAAAAGACGGGCGGCGCCACCCACCTTATATGTTGTATGTTTATACATCGGTTCATCTCTGAGGATGAGACCAACGTCCAACGCTTGTAAACGATAATAAATATTTCTAAAATCCATGTTTATTCACCTAATAGTTCTAAGATTTCCTGATAGATATCAGCACAGGCATTTGGTTTACCCATAGCCTTAGCATGAGTCTTTAATGATTCTCGCTTTTCATCATCATACAATACACTATTAATAGTTTCAACAAAAGAGTCAGCTTTCAGATCCTTTTCTAAAATCATTAAGGCTGCATCCTTGCTTTCAAGCTCACGCGCATTGTATTCCTGATGGTTTGCAACGACGTAAGGACTAGGAATGATAATGGATGCAATACCTAAAGATGTGATTTCAGCCAAAGTTGTTGCGCCTGCACGTGAGACAACCAGGTCACAAGAAGACAGAACGCTTGGCAAATCATTGATATAGTTGACAACATGGATAGATGAATCAAGTTCACCAACCTGAGGAATGAAATCATCATAGTGAGCTCTACCAGTAACATAGATGACATCATAATCCTCTGACTGCATCTTTTTGAGGGCATCAACCATCAAGTCATTAATTGTTGCTGAACCCAGTGAGCCCATAACGATTAAAACGACTTTACGATCAGGTGCGATGTCATAGAGGTCATGCACATTATTCAATTGTTGCTCTGTCACAACCGAAGCACGTGGATTACCAAGCAGTTTAGTCTTTTCGGCTGGGAACTGTTTATAAGCCATTTCATAGCAGCAGATGATTTCATCAACACGCTTAATAAGGATTTTATTAGTCAAACCAATAATAGAATTCTGTTCATGAATCATTGTCTTGATGTGCATATTGGCAGCAGCCAAAACAATTGAAGCACTTGGATAGCCGCCAAAGCCAATAACGATATCTGGTTTAAATTCTTTAAGAATTTTTCTTGAAGCACCTAATGATCTGATGAAAATAGCGGCATTAATACCTTTTTGAATCGGATTACCAACAAGACCTTTGACATGAAGACCACGATATGCGTAACCAAGTTCTGGAACGACCTGTGATTCAAGACGATCAGTTGTACCGACAAAAAGAAATTCGGCATCTGGCTGTTGCTTTTTGATATAGTTGACAAGTGCTAAAGCAGGATATAAATGACCACCTGTACCTCCTGCACTAACGATAATCTTCATGGGTTTCTCCTCTTCTCTTACTGCTCAAAATGATTGACGATGTCTTTAAAGACACGTCCACGATGTTCATAACTCTTAAATTCATCAAATGAACTTGTTGATGGTGATAATAAAACGACATCACCCACAGTCGCAATGGCTTTGGCTCTGTTGCAGGCTGCTTCTAAGTTCAGTTCAATATAAGTTGGGTCTACACCCATGTCTTTCGCAAAACGTTCACGGGTTGCCCCATAAGTAATTAAAGCTTTGATATTGTCTTTCAATTCAGCCATTGGTTTAAGATCAAGCCCTTTTTCAAAGCCACCAATCAATAAAATGACTGGTTCTTCAAATGCTTTTAAAGCAATGACAGTGGCATCAACATTGGTGCCTTTAGAATCATTATAATAAGAAACGCCATCTAATTCACGGACGAATTCAATACGATGTTCAACACCTCTAAAAGTCGCAATCAGCTGACCTAAAGTGGCACAGTCAATGCCACAATGAGCGCAGGCAATAATAGCCGCCATGATGTTTGAAACATTGTGTAAACCAACGATTCTAATATCTTTACGGTTAATGACTTTTTCACCTTTATAATAAATCGTATTATCCTTAAGCATGCAGTCTGCTTCTTTAGTGACTGAGAATGTCTCAATTGTTGAAGGAACAGGATAATCACGAAGATAAGTCTGTAAAACATCATCATCAAGATTATTGATCATAATGTGTTCAGGACGCTGATTCATATAGATACGCATCTTAGAAGCATAATATTCATCTAAAGAAGCCATATAATCAAGATGATCAGGGGTTAAGTTAAGAACACTGGCAATCTGTGGAGTGAAGGTATCGATATCAATCAACTGGAAGTTAGACATTTCAACAACGATATCATGTCCTTCTTCTTCATCTAGATGATGATCCATAATAACATCACAATAAGGGATACCAAAGTTACCACAAATATGAACTTTATGACCAGCTTTCTGTAAAATATCATGAATCAGAGAGACAGTCGTTGTCTTGCCATTAGTACCAGTAATCGCAATGTAATTCTGAGGTTTAGCGACCTGATAACCAAGTTCAACCTCAGTATAAACAGGGATACCACGTTCCTTTAAGCGAAGAATAAATGGGGCATGATAATTGATACCAGGATTTTTGATGACGAAATCAAAATCACGTTCAAATAATTCATCAGGCTGTCCACCACAAACCATTTCAAAGCCTCTGCTGACATAATCATCATATTCAGGGATATCTTGTGGTTGTTTTGATTCGTTAATTGTGATAGTTGCATGACAATGTTCTAAGAGTCTGACAGCGGCATTTCCGCTGCGGGCAAGACCAAGAACTAATACCTTTTTACCTTTAAACATAGACTATAATACCCCCAGTAATACCCCAACAACTGCTGCCAGGATACCAGCAATCCAGAATACACGGACAACTTTTGTTTCTGACCAGCCACCTAATTCAAAATGGTGATGTAAAGGTGACATTCTAAAGATACGTTTGCCCGTCGTCTTAAATGAGATAACCTGTATGATAACAGATAATGTTTCTACTAATGGCACTGCTGCAATCACGATCAGAAGCAATTCCTGCTTTGTCATAATAGCTAAAGCAGCCAAAATAGCACCAAGTGCCAGCGAACCACAGTCACCCATAAAGATCTTTGCAGGATGGCGGTTATAAACCATAAAACCAAATAATGCACCAATTAAGGTTGCGACAAAAAGCACCACCGGAAAATTACGCTGGATCAATGCAAAAATCATAAATGGAATAAGGGCAATGATCACTAAACCAGTTGCCAGACCATCAAGACCATCGGCGAGATTGACGGCATTACTAGTTGCCGTAAACATGAAATAGACAAGCAGCAGATACACAAAATGTAAGTTGATTTGAGCGTGTAAAAGCGGAATGGTAATCATCGTAGAAAAGTTAGGCAGGAATAATCTTGCCAGCACATAGAAACCAATCGCTGCTGCTGACTGTAAAGCATACTTTTCTCTTGCTCTTAAGCCATCATTATTATTCTTAATAACGATTAAGTAGTCATCAACAAAACCAATTGCACCAAACGCAAGAAGCGCTAAGCATAATAAATTCGCATAGGCATTTGTCAGATATGGCGCATTACAAATATATAATGCGACAACTGTGACAACCACAAAAAGAAATCCACCCATTGTAGGTGTACCGCCCTTAGCCTTATGTGAATCAGGACCATCTTCCCTTTCAACCTGACCAAAACGCAGTCTATGCAAGTATGAAATGTATTGTGGCATAAGAACATACATTAATACAAATGCCACTAATAGACAGATGATGCATTGAATATAAATCATAAATTAACACCCTTTCGTTCGCTGTTGATACTATAGCATAATTCATTTCGTTATACAATATGACATCATGTTTGTCAATTTATATGATGATGAAAAAAGGTCTGTGCTATTTAGCATAGACCTTTACGTTTTTACCTTCCGTTAATGTCATGCCTTTTCTAACTGATTGTCTATAAATCGTTCCTGCACCATCGACTTCAATTTCGATTTTCGCAAGATTCGCAAAGGCTTCTGCATCCTTACGCGACCATCCCGTCATATCAGGCATGGTGATTCTCTTACCATCAGTCAGAAGGAAGACGCGCGATCCAGCTGCAACCTTTGTCTTTTTCGCCGGATACTGATCTTTAACAGCACTGCCATTACCAATAATGACTGGCTCAAGATCTTTCTCCTTCAATAGAGATTTAACATGTTTTGTACTTTGATTGATATAAGATGTCAACGTATATGTCTTTGTCTTCACTTTCTTTTCCTTACCATTGAGGAGGTTCAGTGATGATTTGACCATTGACTTAACCAGTGTCTGCATTGGTTTCGTACCTTGTATTTTACTTTGATACCAGCAGACGATTTCAATCTGAGGATCATCATAAGGAGCCAGACCAACGAAAACATGACTTTCTTTTGTCTTGTGATAACGACCATTTTCAGCAACCTGACCTGTACCAGTCTTACCAATGAGTTCAATGTCATCAAGATGGTAACGGTAACCTGTAGCTTCAGGTCTGTTGACAACACCATACAACAAATCGCGCATCTGCTTTACGGCTGATGTGGAGAAGATTTGTTCGGATGTCTTAACTTCTGCTTTATAGAGTTCTTCTTCAGTAACAGGATTGACAACTTTATCGACTAGATGTGGTTCAACCATTTTACCATCATTCGCAAAGGTTGAATAAGCACGCAATAATTGTAATCCAGTGACGCTTGAACCCTGACCAAAACCAGTTGTGAGATATTCAAGAGATTTTGTCTGACCATCATAACCTTTGACACCTGAGCCAGATGTCATGCCATCGATTTCACTCGCCTGGAACAGACCTAATTTCTTGTAAGTTTCAATAACTGACTGCATATCCAAATGTTCCGCCAACAAGTGACAGATGGCTGTATTTGAAGAATGATAGAAACCTTCTTCAAAGGTGATTTTGCCCCAGCCACGACCTTCGTTATAGTCACGGATCGTATGGATCAAACGACCTGCCTCATAGTAACGATAGCCACCAGACATGTATTTTTCTTTTAATTTAATAGTTTTATCGGTTAAACCACTTCCGTATACAAACGCCTTAAAAACAGAACCACATTCGAATGCTTCATTAATAAAGGTATCGAGATAGTTCTTAATATCACGTTCATTAGGATCAAATGATGGATAGCTTGTGATTGCCAGAATACGTCCGGTCTTCACTTCCATGATTGCACAGCCGCCTTTATAACAACGGCGCTGTTTGATCAAATCTTTAAACAACGCATCAAGTTCAGTTTGTAAAGAACTGTTGATGGTCATATAAACATCATTACCTGGCAGTGCCACTGTTTCTTTAATAACACTATCAGGAAGCTCGTTCTGATGGGCATCAACAAGATAGATTTTCTCACCATTACTACCTTTTAGATAGTCATCATAAGATTGTTCCAGACCCATTTGACCAACAAGCGTATATGGGTCTTTTTCATTGACGGCAGCATAGCCAACTTCATAAGACGCAAAATCCGCATAACGATAGTTACGCGATACAACCTCTTCGAATACGAGACCTGGTAGTCCCAATGATTCTATCTCTTCCTTCTTAAGGGAAGTCAAATTTTTCCCAGCGCTGCCAAATTCAACCTGATAGGCATCAGTTTCAAGCTTTGCAAGAATATCTTCATATGACATATTGATGATTGTTGACAAAGCTTTAGCAGTCTTCTTTTTTTCCTTGACATAGGCAGGATCACCCTTCGCTGTCACACGGTCTTCACTTAAAATCGCAATCAATTTATATTTCGTAACATCAGTGGCTACAAGTTGGTTATCACTTGTATAGATCGAACCACGACGTGCCTGTTTGATTTCACTGACCTGGCCTCCACCACGCTCAGCAGAGAATGCGCGAATATTTTTAAAGCTGACCATTCCCCAACCGGTCAGTGTCAAAATTGAGACATTAAAAACGAGAGCAATAATCAAAAAAACAAAGACAATATAAATTATCTTTGCATTAAAGTTTTTGCCTTTACCCATTAATCGTTATTATCCTCAACAATAGTAGCAACAACAGAACTCTGTTCATACTGCAGACCATTTGCTGTAGCGACCTTTTGAATACGTGCAAATGCAACAAGGTCCTGCTTTTCTATTTCTAATGCATCAATTTTGGAGGTTAAGAGTGCGATTTCATCCTGTGCTTTTTTAATTTTCATATTTGTGCGTGCTTCGCATGAGCTTAAGTATACCTTGCCAGCTACGAATAGTACCATCATGAAGATAGCAACGTTTCTTGCCAATGTCATTGCTCTATCTGAAATTCTTCTATTCATCTTCCTTAATCCTTTCTATGACTCTTAATTTGGCAGAGTGGGAACGATGATTTTCTGATAATTCATCTTCTCCTGCCACAATCGGTTTACGGGTCACCTTTTTGAAGCAAGGCAACATCTCATCTGGTATCACCGGCATATTTCTTGGCAAATCCGGTGTTTTTGTTTTTTCGTTAAATATCTTCTTGCAGATGCGATCTTCAAGAGAATGAAATGTGATCACTGCGATACGACCACCGACATTGAGAAGTTCAAGACTGTCAGTCAAGCCCTGTTCAAAGGCATTGAGTTCATCATTGACTTCAATACGAATAGCCTGGAAGGTACGTTTCGCAGGATGGCCACCCTTGCGTCTGGCACGGGCGGGAATCGCTGCTTTGATGATATCAACGAGTTCAAAAGTTGTTTCAATCGGCTTACGTGCGCGTTCTCGTTCAATCGCACGGGCAATTGATTTTGCGAATTTTTCATCAGCATACTGGAAAAGAATTCGTACCAGCTGCTCATAAGAATATTGATTAACGACTTCGTAAGCGCTTAACTTTTGCGAACGATTCATGCGCATATCAAGTCGTGCGTCTGTGTTGTAACTAAATCCACGTCCACCTTCATCTAACTGAGGAGACGAAACACCCAAATCAAAAATAATACCGTCAACATAATCTATCCCCTCTTCCGCAAGATCTTCTTTAATATTGCGGAAATTATCATGAATTATTTTATATCGATCAGAAATCTGACTTAGCCTTGCATCAGCTGCCGCAATCGCTTCATCATCCTGATCAAAACAATAAAGATAACCAGTCTTTAATTGTTCGAGGATACGACTGGAATGTCCTCCTGCACCTAACGTACAGTCAACATAAATACCATCTTCCTTAATATTTAAAGCTTCAATCGTTTCATCGAGAAGCACACTGTAATGAACAAATGGCTTCATTTAATCATCATCCTCGTCACCATCTTCAAGCTCTTCTGATAGATCATCGAAATGCTCAATATATTCGTTATAGTAAGCATCCCAAGTTTCTGGATCCCAGATTTCGATGTGGTCAACAGCACCATTGATCACAACTTCTTTATTGAGTTTGGCAAGATCCCTTAAATCTGATGAGAGGAGAATACGTCCCATCTTGTCAAATGTTAAATCACTGATACCAGCAGTAACGATACGACGATAGGCACGACTCTTCTTTTTCTTTTTAGAAAGCTTTAAAAGAGTTGCATATTCTTCTTCCCAGCCGCTTTCACTGTAAACGTCTAAACAGCCATCATGGCCCTTCATAACGTACACTTTATCGCCACACTGATTACGCAGTTTAGCAGGGATGCTGACGCGCCCTTTAGCATCGATATTATGTCTATATGTACCAAAGAACACCTCAATCCCTCCCACTTTATGGTCTAATGATGCCTAAGTTTGACATTTCATGACACCATTATACTAAAAAGATTGGTAAATGTGTAGAAAAAAAGTAAAAAGCATAAAAAAAAAGACAATGCCTAAGCATTGTCCATTATATGTCGCTAACGATAATCCATAGCCTTTAAAGGTCTTTTCCAGTACCTCTTTGTCTGCAGTCTTCTATATTTGCTCTGGCTTTCTTTTCATGACTCATATCATCTTGATTGAAGGACTTGACGACGACATTCAAGAACTGAATGTACTATAGAGCAATCGATATAGAAGACTTTTTTATGTCACTTCTTTTAACATCTGGAATTTGGTATCACCAAATATGATTCAGGTTGAATTTCTAAGGTTAATGACAATAAAAAAAGATAACTTAATCGTTATCCCCTTTTATGAAAAATTATTTGATTTTCTTGTTGTTATAAGAGCCACAATGTTTACAAACTCTGTGAGCTAACTTTAATTCGCCACATTCAGGACAAACAACTAAAGTTGGAGCCATTAACTTGTCATGAGTTCTTCTTTTGTCTCTTCTAGTACTTGATACTCGTCTAAATGGTACTGCCATGTTTATACCTCCCTATTCCTCGTTCTTAAAATAATCTTTTAATACAGCGAGTCTTGGATCAATCTGATCCTCTTCAACTAAATCTTCTTCATCGATGACTCTCCAGCCTTTGCCTGAACGCAATAGCGTTGCTCCCTCTTTGACAACTCGCATAGGAATTGCCATCATGATTTCAGAAAAAATGACTGGCAGCAATTCCGCTGTATCACGTTTTGCTTCAATCACATCTTCATCACTCTTTGGTTTGTCGAATGCAAAGACCTCTGTTTCATCGATTTCAAAAGGATAGTCGACATCCTGTGCAGATAAAGCACAAGGAACGATCATCGTGCCTTTGATATGCAGGTCAACATGTAATCGTTCTTCTTTTTCAAAGAATTGACCATGTCCACTTGCTTCGACATCTTTCAAGCCATTGATCTGAGATAAGTTATAGAAATTATCATCTGGGAAGATGATAGCTTCCTTAAAATCAAATTCATGATTAGGTTGTTTCATGAGCCATGCTCTATTCCACTTCAAGATAATCACCTTCTATAACTGCAACAATCATTATAAAGAAATAGGGTAGTTAAGTCAATGAAAAATAACCCGTCAAAAGTGGTTTTTTCGCCCTTTTTAGCCTTATTTTCGGCTATTTAATCGATGAGAAAACCATTCTCTTACTACCATTGATATGATAAAATCACTCTAGGAGCTGATTATCATGAAAATTTTAGGTATTGTTGCCGAATACAATCCTTTCCATAAAGGTCATCTATACCATTTAGAACAAGCCAAATCAATTGTACAGCCAGACTTGACAATCGTAGTTATGTCAGGAGCCTTTGTACAGCGAGGTGAACCTGCAATCATCAATAAGACCATCCGTAGTCAAATCGCGGTTGAACAAGGGGTAGACATCGTGATTGAGCTGCCTTTTGTTTACACAGTTCAAAGCGCTGATTATTTTGCTTATGCATCTTTATATTTATTGAATGAATTAGGTGTCACTGATTTAGTCTTTGGCAGTGAAGATGGTCAGGTCAGTGAACTTATCACGATTGCTAAAGCGATTAGTGACAATCAGGTTGACTATGATCGCCTTGTAAAAGAAGCGATGGATCAGGGATTGCGTTATCCTGATGCCTGCAATCAGGCACTCAAAATCAT